>DASPXY010000577.1:0-5258 GCA_035637055.1 Gemmataceae bacterium
TACGACTACCCCGGCTCACCCAACCGCACGGCCGACAATTCCAATACGCAGTACGCAGTCCTGGCACTGCATGTTGGCCGCCGCGCTGGCGCCAAGATCGAGCGCAAGGTGTGGGAGGAGATTCGCGAGTTCTATATCCGCACACAGAACAACGATGGCGGCTGGGGCTACACCGCGGGTGGCGGTGGTGCCTTCGCGAACAGCACCTCAAGCCTGACCATGACGACCGCCGGGCTGTGCGGCCTGCTCATCTCCGGCATGGAACTCAACGAGGGCCGCGAGACCATTCTCGCCAACGGCACCGCTACCAACTGCGGCGACTACAAGGATGACAAGGCAGTGCAGCATGCCCTCAGCTGGATCGGTTCGCCGCTGCATTTCCGCTTCGACATGCCGCAGCGGACCTTTTACAACATCTACGGCATCGAGCGGGCGGGGCGGCTGTCGGGGCAGCGTTTCTTCCACACGCGCGATTGGTATCGCGAGGGCTGCCAGATCTTGAGTAAACTGCCTGACATTACGAAGGAAAAGCGGCGCACTGGAAACGCCTTTAGCGATCCGCAGGGGGGTTGGTACTGGAGCGAAGCCGGCACCTGGGACTCCTGGCCGGTTGTCAGCACGAGTTTTGCCCTCCTCTTTCTCTCCAAAGGGCGCACGCCGGTCCTGATCAGCAAGCTGGCCCACGGCATTCCGCGAGGGGCCGACACCGACTGGAACAACGACCGCAATGACTGCCGCCACCTCGTTGATTTCGCCGGCAAGGAGTTGTTCCAGCGCTCGCCTGTGACCTGGCAGACTTTGGATCTGCTCAGCTCGGTTGCGGCTCGGCAGACCGAGAGGCTCACCAAAGAGGACGAACGCCAAATCACGTCCGATCTGCTGGAATCGCCCATCGTCTACTTCAACGGCCATAAATCTCCGCAAAATCGCTTCACGGCGCAGGAGCAGAAACTGCTCAAGCAGTACGTGGAACGGGGCGGCTTCCTGCTGGTGGAGGCGTGCTGCGGCAGCAAGGCGTTCGACCAGGGCTTCCACGCCCTGTGCAAGCAACTCTGGCCCGGTCACCCCCTGGAGGCTTTGCCGGCGGAGCATCCTGTATGGAAGGCGCACTTCCCCCTTGCTGCGGGGTTGGTCAAGTTGAAGGGCATCCAGGTGGGCCGCAAGACGGTGCTGATTTACAGCCCGGAAGACCTGTCGTGTCGGTGGGAGTCGAACCAGCGTGACACGCCACGCGGAGCACTGGCGTTCCGCCTGGGGACGAACATCATCGCCTACGCCACGGGTAAGGAGTTGCCGCGCCCACGCCTCAGCAACGCCAACTTGCCCACTCCCAAGGACGCCCCGCGCTAAGCGGCACGCACAGCCCGGCTTGCCAGCGTCCGTTGCCGCACCCCCACGCCGGATCGGGATTGTTTTTTTCTCGCCCCCAGCGTAGGGTTCGCCCCGATGCGTGGCTGGCTCAAGCATTTCTCAACGACATTGTCTGGCGTCCCGCTCAAGCACAACGAGCAAAGGAGTTCCTGGTGGCCAGCGCGTCCCGGACAACGAATAGCCGGCTCGACCTCGGCGATTCGCGGACGGTCCGCCAGTTCGGCCGCGCCCTGGGCCTGGCGCTCGTGGCCGCGGTGATCGGCTGTGGGATCTACCTGGTGGAGAAACAGGCAGCCTCCCCCACCAGTCGATTTGCGGAAAACCCGCTTGACGTGATGGTCCGCTGCCTGGGGCTGGCTCACTTCCTGGTCGGCTGGTTGTTCCTGTTCACCTCGCCCCGCCTCCGCCGCCCGCAGGCACTCCGCCGGCTCCTGTTGTGGACCCTGGCCGGCGCTGCCGTGTGCGTCCTGTTCGCCTGCCTTGGCTCTGTCCGCAATCCCATCCTGTACTTGTTATTCTACGGGGCCTTCCTGTTCCACGAGGTTCGCGACGAGGCCGTTCTCTATCAACACTACGAGGGCACGCGCTCGCCGCAACTGCTCGGCTTCTTCAGCCTGGCGATCGGGCTCCTCTTCGTGACACTGCTGTCGGCCGGCTACGCTCTATTCCTGACCTGCTTTCCGCGGGGTAATCGTTCTGCGCTTGGGGTCTGGCTGGTTGCGGGCGGCCTGGCGGTGGCGTGCGGCTGGTCGCTGCTCCGCTGGCTGCGTCTGGGGCGCGGTGAACTGGGCCGCTTCCTGACCGAGCATCGTCCGCTGGTGGTGGTCTATGCCGTCCTTTTCTTGATCCTCGTCCTGAGTGGTCCGCTGGGGTCGATCGGCTTTATCGTCCTGGTGCATGTCGCCAGCTGGCTTGTCTTCGTCTGGAAGCGACTCCAAGCAAGGCAGGCGGCAACGCGCAACCCGTGGACATGGCTGCGCTCGACGCCGACCGGCTTCCTGGTGCTGCACCTGGGAGTGGCACTGATCCTTCTCGTGTTGATCGCGGCGCGTGTCTACGCCTGGGGACGGGTTGGTTTCGTGAGCGAGATCCTCAGCGGCCGCAACTTCTGCTACTGGGCGATCATGCACATGTCCATGTCCCTTTGGTCTTCGCGTTGAAAAGAGTCAGAGGTCAGAGCCCAAGCGCCAGCGCGGGCGTCCGCTACGCCCCTCGCTGGCGCTCGGGCTCTGACCTCTGATTGCTGACCTCTGACCACGGACGACTAACCCGCGGAGAACTTGGTGTAATACTCGCGGCTGGCGACCAGGTTGGCGATGACGGACTCGTCGCGCATGCCCGCCTCGATCTGGCCCGCCCAGTAGGCCAGGCCGGCCCCACCGCTCCGCCGCAGCAGACTGAAGTACATGTTCTGGACGAGGGCCTGCTCAGCATTGGGGTCCGTCAGGATCTGCAAGGCCACATTATCACGCGTGGTTCCGGCCAGCACATTCGCCCAGAAGCCCACACCAGCAAACGCTTGCGCCGGTGGCATACTGAGCGCGTCACTGAGGACCGAGGTCAAGAAGCCGGCGTCGGTGCCGCCGCCCCGGACGAAGTAGTATTCCGCCGAGCCCATCAGCTGCGCCTTCAGTTGCTCGACCGTCCCGCCGCTGCCCAGCAGTTGCAGGCCAATGTTGATCCCGGCCGGGTCGCCGGCGCGGTGCAGCAGCTGTTGATAGACATTGTTGATCTCATGCGTCAAGAACTCGCCGCTGTGGACGACCTGCTGCATGATATCGATGCGACTGGCGCCGCGCTCCATCGCGCCGACCCAGAACGACAGGCCATTGGGGTCAACCACCCGCCCAAGCGTGTCCACGTACATGTGCGACACCCACGACTGCAGGCCCGGGACGCTCCAGTGGGGCGACTGGTGCTGGAAGTATTCCAGCGACGAGTTGATTCCGGCAATCACGTCCTCGTCGCGCATGCCGTTCTGCAGCGCCACGAACCAGGGGTTGAGACCGGCCGAGGGGTCCACCGGATGGCCCAGCAGGTTGACGTACAGCTGCCGCACCACCGTCCCGTAACCCTCGGGCGTCGTGATGATGGCCAGGGCGGTGTTGAAGAAGTCGTAACCGGAGTTGCGCAGCTGCGTAACCCAGTACTGCTGCCCCGATAGGTTGGCTCCGTGGCCGAATTCGTCCATGAAGATGGCGTTCACCCAGGCGAACTCGTTGCTCTGGCCGTGCCCGTGGATGTACGCCGGCGAACTCAGGAAGACCGACCGCAGTTCCTCAGAGGTATGTCCCGCGCCCAGGTACTGCAAGTGCGGGAACAGGTCGGCCGGGCTCGGATCCTTGTTGAGCAGCGACTGGTAGAGATGAGCGATCTGCTTTGACCGATACTCCGGACTGTTCACGATCTGGGTGGCGATGGTGAGCCGCGGCACGTCGGCCTCGAGCTGATCGACCCAAAAGGCCAGGTCGCCGGGGCTGATGATCCGATCGAGCAGATCGAAGTACGTCTCCACGACATAGGCCTCGTTGGGCGTGCCGCGGAAACCGGTGCCGCTGACGGTGATCGTAAACTGTTGGGGCGCGCTGGTATCGATGCCGCCATTGGCAGTGCCGCCGTTGTCGTGCAGTTGCACGGTGACGATGGCGCTGCCGCCGGCGCCCGTCGGCGCGAAGGTCAGGGTGCCGTCCGGGGCGACCGTCGGCTGCACCAGGAACAGCGTGGGGTTGTTGTTGCTGACGATGAAATCGACCGCCTGGCCGGCCTCGTTCGGCGGCCCGGCGACGATGCCGGCGGCCCAGCCGGGCAGCACCACCAGGCCGGCGTCGCGCGTCGCGGACACGTCGGGACCGCGGAAAAAGCTGGGCGGTTGGTTGATCGCGATGATCGTCACGGTGAACGAGACCGGCGCGCTGGTGTCAACGCCGCCGTTCGCGGTATCGCCGTTGTCCTTCAACGCCACCGTGATGACGGCGCTGCCGACCGCACCGGCGGCCGGTGTGACCGTCAGGTTGCCGGCAGCGTCGAGGGTGACGTTGGCAATCACGGCCGGGTTGCTGTTGCCCAGCACGACGAAGCTGAGTCCCTGACCGGCCTCGTCGGGCGGCCCGGCGAGGAGGTCCGTCGCCCAGCCCGGGAACGTCTGCGGGCCGCCGCTTTGCAGGACCGAGACGGTTGGCCCCGGCGTGAAGGAGGGCGCATCGTTGACCGGCACGACGAAAATGGTGAAGGTCTGCGGCGCGGTGAGGTTGGCACCGCCATTGGCCGTTCCGCCGTCGTCGAGCATCTGCACCGTGATGACGGCGCTGCCGTTGGCGTTGGCGGCCGGGGTGAAGAACAGGTTGCCGGCCTGATCGACGAAGGGCGGCGCGGCGAACAGGGCCGGGTTGCTATCGCCCACCACCTGGAAGGTCACCACCTCGTTGTTCTCGTTGGCCGGCCCGGTGGAGATGTTGGACGCCCAGGGCGCCGCGTAGGCGCCGGAGTCCTCGAACACGCCCACGTTCGGCCCCGCGGTGAAGCTGGGTTGGTCGTTGACCGGCGTGACGGCGATGGTGAACACCACCTGGGCGCTGGTGTCGTTGCCGCCGTTGACCGTGCCGCCGTTGTCGTGCAGGACTACGAAGATCGAGGCGACGCCGTTGGCATTGGCGGCGGGCGTAAAGAACAGGTCGCCGGCCGCGTCGAAAGTCGGCCCCGCCGCAAACAGGCCGGGATTGCTGTTACCGGTGACGATGAAGTTCAGCACCTGGCCATTCTCATTGGGCGCACCGGGGCCAAGGTTGGTCGCCCAGGCCGCAGCGGAGGCGCCGGAGTCCTCCAGCACGGTAACATTCGGACCGGGTGTGAAGGTCGGCGGCTGGTTGACGAGGAGGACAGTAATGTTG
>DASPXY010000578.1:0-7617 GCA_035637055.1 Gemmataceae bacterium
TCCGGGCTACCGCCTGTGCGGCGCGGCTCTCGAAGCCGTCGAGCCATGAGGGAGGTGGAAGATGGAGTGGCGATACTACGGGATCACCCTGACGGGCCTGAAGAAGTCGGGGACGCACACGCTGGAGAGGCATCTCGAACGGATTCGCCAGACCATCCAGGACCATCGCTGGACGCAGCAACTGCCTGCCATCCGCTCGGGAGTGTTCGAGCGGACGACGGCCTACGTGTTCCTCGCCCACGTCGAAGACCCCGATGATCTCCCGGGGGACGTGCCGGTCCCCGTGCAGGAGGTGTTCCAGGGTCTGCCCCACGTCGGGGGGCTGATCCGCCCGGGCCGGAGGGGCGGGCACACGCTCGAGGAAATCCGGGCCATCACCCGTGGCACCCTCGCGACGGATTCCATCGGTAGCCTGGACACGCTCTTCCGTGATCTGGTCGAGATGGAGGTCCGTATCCTCGCGCTGGACCTCTCCGCCTCGGCGGAGGAGTACCTCGACGCCGCCAACCCCGCTTTGGCGCAGCAACACGAGCGCCTGCTTGCCTACCTCTCGTCATGCGGGGAGGGTCCGTGGGAGCGGTTCGTCCGCGCCGCGATCGCCCTTGGTTTGGCGAGACCCGACCAGCCGCTACGGTTGCGCAGCCTCATCCGTCGGCTCGTGCTGCTCGGGCATGTGCAGACGTCGGCGACCCAGGAGAGATGGAGCGTCTGCCCCCTGCGGCTGGTGGCGCGCGACACCGAGCCGGACACGGTCTTCCTCTGCGGCCCGCGGACGGCCGGTCTGGTCGCCGAACTGGAGCGGCAATTCGGGGCGGCCGAATTGATCCAGCAGCCGTTGCACGATGGCCCAGCGTGCATGGTCTTCCGCGCCGACGCGGAGAAGATCAGTACCGTGACGCAGATCGGGAACCTGCCCTCCTCACACGCCGGATTGATCGCGCGCCGGCTGGCCAGTGTGCTCCCCGCCTATGATGGCTGGCTGGCCTCGATGACCACCGACGGCTCCTTGCGCATGGCTGCCTTCCCCGACTGCCGCCGCTTCGACGGGGTGGGGTTCGTCCCGTCTGCCTGCCCGCACACCGAGGGCGAACGGGTCATAGGCCAGGCGGGACTCTACGAGTTCACGCCGCCAGAGGGCCCTGCCGTCTTTCGGTACCTCGATGCCTCGGGCACCTGGCGGACCGGCGATTTCCACGGGCTGCGCTACGCGGGTACAGTGGCGGCTGAAGGCCGCACGAGCGTTCAGGGGCCCCAGGCGGGCCGGGTGGCCGTCCCGGTCGCACATTGCTGGCCGTTGCTCCACGAGCGGTGCCTCGTCCTGGCCAGCGGGCGGCTGCCGGACCGGCTCGGTGCCGATCAATGGCTGCGGTACACCGGCGTGAGCCGAGAGCTCCTCCACTCGCTGCGCTGCAAGTTGCCGTTCGACCTCAAGGAGACCGACGATGCGTGACATGATCGGTGCCTACGACCGGATCAACCGCGTGTACCGGATGTATATCGAAAGCGCCTTTCCCTTCCGGTACTCGGTGCTGAACGAGGAACGCAAGCGGCTCCTCGCCCGCTGCGGTACGCTCTCCCAGTTGCCCGTCGTCGAAACCGTCGCCGACTACCCGAGTTCCAAGCTCACCCTCAAGAAGGCTGCTGATCAGCTCGCGTCCCTGACCGGGGTGGCGGAATACGCCGATCTCGTCCATCTCGCTCGCCCCCTGTTCCCCTTGCGAAAGGACAAGCCGGAGCCGATGCTCTATCGGCACCAGTGGGAGAGCCTCCGCGCCGTCATTGCCGGTGAGAAGGGAACTCGGAAGGACATCGTGGTGACCACTGGCACCGGTTCGGGCAAGACCGAGTGCTTCCTGCTGCCGCTGCTGGCCGAACTGGCGCGGGAGTCCGCGAATGGGAACTGGGAGCCGTCCAGGAAGCGGCCGGCGGACAGTTACTGGTGGCGGTTCGAGGCGGAGGAGGACGACGAGGACTTCGGCTGGCGTCCGCAATGGCAGCACACCGGCCGTTCGGCCAAGAAGCAGCACGCCCTGCGGGCGCTCGTGCTGTATCCGCTCAACGCCCTCGTCGAGGACCAGTTGCGCCGCCTGCGGGAATGCGCCGATGGCCAGGATGTCCACGACTGGCTCGACCTGAACCGGGACCGCAACCGCATCCTGTTCGGCCGCTACACGGGCCTGACTCCGGTGCCCGGGAAGCGGACGAAGAACAAGGTGGGGGAACTGCGCGACGGGTTGAAAGAACTGGAATCACAGTGGAAGGAGATCGAGGCGACGGGTGACTCCTCGCTGCGCTACTTCTTCCCCAACCCGGACGGCGGCGAGATGTGGTCAAGGTGGGACTCGCAGGTCACCCCGCCGGATATTCTGATCACGAACTACAGCATGCTCAACATCATGCTGATGCGCCATGTCGAGAACGACATCTTCGAGCAGACCAGGGCGTGGATCGCCGGTGACAAGCGGCGGCGGTTCTTCCTCATCGTCGATGAGTTGCACGCCTACCGCGGGACGCCCGGCACCGAGGTCGCCTACCTCGTCCGGCTGCTGCTCCACCGACTCGGGTTGGACGAGCGGCCCGATCAACTGTCCATCCTGGCCACCTCGGCCAGCGTCGATGAGAAAAACGACAAGAGCAAGCAGTTCGTGGCACGCTTCTTCGGGCGGGAGTGGGAACGGTTCAAGGTCATCTCCTCGGACGAGTTGCCGCCAGACAAGACCGGACTGACCACCGTTCGTACCAAGGCGCGCGAATTTGCGGACTTCGCCCAGGAGATCCAGGCCGACCCCCTCGCCGACATGCGGCCGTTCAACGACGCCAGCGAGCAGACCCGGCTTGCGGTAGCCAAACTGACGACTCGCTTGGGACGAGCGCCTCGCTCGGGAGAGACGCCCGAAGCGGCTCTGGGCCACGCCTTGAACGACATGATGGCCTCCGACGCGGTTCGCGAGGCCTGCCGTCTGGCACACGAGCCCGACGGCATCAGGCCGACCCAGACAGACCGCTTGGAAGAGAGACTCTTTCCCGGAGAAACCCCTGTCCCGTATCCGACGGATACCATTGCCGAGCCGGGAAGTTCGCCCGCGCTCCGGGGACTCCTCGCGGCGCTCTCGCTGGCACGAAAGCCAGACGACCCCGAGCGGGCCGTCCAACCGGTGCGCGGGCACCTGTTCCTGCATAACCAGCAGGGGCTGTGGGTGTGCGTCAACCCCGCGTGCGATCACCCGAACGTTCTTCGCGACAAGCGCGCCGAGTCCGAGGACGCGAGTCGGATTCGTTGCGGTGCCTTTCACCGAGAAACGGGGCTCAGTTGCGGCGGTCGAACCTGCGGCGGTCGTATCCTCGACCTCATCGTCTGCGAGGTGTGCGGGGAGGTGTTCTTCGGCGGGTATCGCGCCGTTCGTGAGATGGGGGCGACTTCGCTGGTCATCCTCACCCCCGACATGCCGGACCTGGCGTCGCTGCCCGACGGCGGCACGTTCGGGGACCGGACGCACGGCAAGTACACGATCTTCTGGCCCTCGACGGATCGCGCCGCACACGACGATCCGTACCGCAGCGACTATATGTCCCACCACTGGAAGAAGTCGCGCATCCGTGTCAGCAGCGGCGAACTGTTGGTCGATGAGGAGGATGTCGCAGCGGGGGAACTGGCTGGGAAAACCTATGTTCTCGAACCCCTTACCAAGAAGAAGGGCAAGAACTGGCGCGACGTCAACCAGGCCGACGCGATGCCCCCTCTGTGTCCGGCCTGCGGCGCGGACTACAGCAGCAAGGAGCGGCGGATCAACACCCCCCTGCGTTGGCACCGGACGGGCTTCCAGAAGGCATGCCAGGTGCTCGCGGGCGCGCTCGTCCGCGAGATGCCCGAGCCCGAAGTGGGACAGCAGACGCGCAAACTGGTGATCTTCTCCGACAGCCGGCAGGATGCCGCGAAGCTCGCGGCCGGCATCGAACGCGACCACTACCGCGACATGGTGCGGGTGGCCATGGTGCGCGCGCCGGAGATGTTCCAGCGCAGCCTGACCGCCTTCTTCCGCCAGCTCGTGGAGGACTTTCCGAAGTTCGCCCCGGAACTCGCGACCAGAAGCGCCGCGCTCGCCGCGAGAGCGGGAGGAGCCTCGGAGGACGACGACGCGGAACTCGCAAGGTGGTTCGAGGCGAACGACGAGGAACTCGCCAACCGCGCGACCAGCTGGGCGCGCAAGCGCCTGACCGGCAGCGATCCGGGGCTTCGCGAATTGATCGCCCTCATCGAGGGCTATCCCCGGCGGTTCAGCCTGTCCCAGATCAGCAGGTCGGTCTTCCGCGAGCTGTTGCATAACGGCATCTGCCCCGGCGGCACCGAGTTTCTGTCCCTCAACTTCAAGCGAAAGGCGGGGGAGCCGGGCGGGTGGATTTCCTGGTGGAATTGCTACAACTGGGAACCGGGCACGCCGGGCCTGATGGACCCGATGACCAACGAGATGCGCTCGCACATCGGCAAGATGGAGGAGGGGCTACTCGCCGAGTTGATGTACGCGCTCTTCCCGCACAAAGCCCGCACCTTCGAGGGGCTCGGGCAGGGGCTGGTGACGTTTGCTGCACCCGAATCCGTGACCGAGAGCCAGCGGCAACTTCTCGATGCCATCATCCGGATGCTCGCTTTCCGCCGCCTGCACACCTACCGAGGGGTGAAGCGCTGGCGTCGCTTCTTCCCGCTGGAGAAACTGCCCAGGTACGTGATCCAGTACGCGGGCACGGCGACCGGGGACGCAGAAACTCAGATCGGCGAGTGGCTGCGCGAGCGAGGCATCATCGAGGGCAAGACGAACGATGTCGAATGCAGCTACCTGATCAACCCCACTCGCCTCTACATGGAGCGGCCCGCGACGGACCGCGACTCCCTCGAAGGCTGGCGGTGCAAGCGCTGCGGCGGCTTCTACCTGCACAAGGCCAACGGCTGGTGCCCCGAATGCATCGGTACGGGGGCCGGCGAGGGGGAGGGGGCGAACGTCGAGCTGCAGCTCACGCGGTTGCCCCGCAGTTTCGACTATTACTACTACTTGTCGGAACTGTCCGGAACGGTGTTCCGCTTCAACTGCGAGGAACTGACCGGACAGACGGATAAGGACGACCGCCCGAGCAGGCAGAGGCGGTTCCAGGAAATCTTCCTCGGTCCGGAACGGTCCCGGTGCCTCGTCGAGGGCATTGACCTGCTCAGCGTGACGACAACGATGGAAGCGGGCGTCGATATCGGTAAACTCCTTGCGGTGATGATGGCGAATATGCCGCCGCGGCGGTTCAACTACCAGCAGCGGGTCGGGCGGGCGGGCCGTCGCGGTGCCGGTGTTTCCTTGGCTATCACTTTCTGCAGGGGGCGCAGCCACGACGACTTCTACTACGAGCGAGTGGAGGCGATGACCGGCGAGATCCCGCCGCCGCCGTATGTCGAGATGACACGGCCAGAGATCATCAATCGGGTCATCGCCAAGGAGGCGTTGCGCCAGGCGTTCGCCGGTCTACCCCCAGAGACGTGGGAGATCGACGAGGATGACGATGAAGCGGTGCCGCTCAGGGCCGACAGCGTCCACGGGGAATTCGGCTCGGCGGCCGGTTGGAAAACGCTCCGACCTTCCGTCGAAGCCTGGCTGAAGGATACCGCGAACGAGGCGGGGTTGCACTCCGCGCTGGCGGTGCTGGCGCGGCAAACGAAGTGGGCCAGCGACGCGAGTTTCATCCCGGACCGACTGGCTTGGGTGCGCGGGGCGATGCTGGACGAGATCAGCCGAGTTGCCGAGGCTAACGATCGTTACCACAAAAACGCGTTGAGCGAGCGGCTGGCAAACGCTGGATTGCTGCCGATGTTCGGCTTCCCCACCGGCGTCCGGCTCCTGCATACGCATCTCTGGCCGCCGCGCCGCCCCTGGCCGCCCGTCCATGATACCGTCGAACGGGAATTGGACATTGCCATCAGCCAGTTCGCCCCTGGCTCGGAGACGGTCAAGGACAAGCGCGTCCACACCGCCTGTGGCGTGGCCGAGTTCATTCCAGGGAAGAAGTTTGTCCTGGCAAAGCCGGGGTTCTATCCCGAGAAGCTTGACGACGAGAACGGCCGCTACTGCATCTGCGAGACATGCCACGCACTCCAGTTCGACAAGACACTGGCCAAACCGAAGCCCGACGGCGGCAAGCCCGATGCGATCGAGTGTCCGGTGTGCAGGCAGAAAACGCTGGTGCCGATCGACGCTCGCGAGCCGCGCGCGTTCTTCACGGACCTCTTCGCCCGTGATTTCGACGGCGCGTTCGAGTATACGCCGCGGGCGACCCGGCCCAGGCTCAGTCTGGACCCTTCGCTGGGGAAGGAATCGAAGCCGGAAGACGTCCAAAATTGCCGGGTGCGGTCCTTCCAAGGTGAAGTGGCCGCGATCAACGACAACGCTGGCGAAGGCGGGTTCGACTTCCGCGCGGTGAAGATCGACAAGGATGATGGGGGAGCCGTCGCCGTCGTCGATGACGACGACAAGGGCGACAACCGCATCAAACCGATCGGGCAGAAGTATCGTGTGGCATTGCTCGCGCGGCGCGTCACGGATGTCCTGCTGGTCGAGTTGAGGGGCTGGCCGAAGGGCGTGCGTCCCATCGCCGTCTCGGCGCACGAGAAAGCGGAACTGGTGGTGGGACGGGCGGCGTGGTACTCCTTCGCATTCTTCCTGCGCACCGCGGCGGCGACGCTGCTCGACGTCGATATCAACGAACTTGATGCCGGGGTGCGGACCACCTACGTCGATACTCCGGGAGGCAGGGTTCTCGATGTCCAAGCGTTCCTGACCGACAGGCTCGAGAACGGCGCGGGCTACTGCACCTGGCTGAGCGATCCGGAGAACTTCCGTACCTTGCTCACGCAGGCTTCGGTCGAGATCATCGACAAACTCGCGGAGCGGTGGACCAGGGAAGATCACCTCAACGAATGCACCGCCTCATGCAACAAGTGCCTCCGCGAGTTCAGTAACCAGCCCTACCACGGCCTGCTGGATTGGCGACTCGCGCTGGACATGGCACGACTGGCTCAGAACCCGGACGCCACAGTCGATCTGACCACCGAGTGGGGGAGCCGAACCAACCCCTGGAAGTCGATCCGCTCCCGCATCCCCGCCATCATGGACAAACTGGGATACGACCTGGCAGACCCGCCCGGTGAGCCGCGTGTCTTCTTCCACCGCGGCGACCGCAAGCGTGCCTGGGTGGAGATCCATCCTCTGTGGCAGGAGGATCATGACCTCGTCGTAGTTGCGAGGGAACGTGTCGCCCGCCTCGTGGAGGGGTGCTCGCCCGGACTGCTCAACCCCTTCCTGCTGCTGCGGCGGCCAGCGGACTATGTGTAGGTGAGTTGCTGGAGTCGGGCACCGTAAGCGTTGGTTCTTGTGAGGTTTCCCATGGAGAAGGACACCAGTTCCCCCGGCTCCGATGGCCAAGTTGGGCAAGGGCCGGTCCCTGCGGACGGTGCCGGAAGGACTCCCCCCGTTTCGGTGGAGTCCCTCCGGGAGCCGCTCGACTGGACCATCCTCGGCCACCTGGAAGATCTGGAGCAGGAGCGGATCAACTTCGGACTCTACGAGACGTTCGTCTCGGCCGCTG
>DASPXY010000579.1:0-5503 GCA_035637055.1 Gemmataceae bacterium
GTTGACGTAGCAATCCTTTTGCGGCAGGCCCTTCGTGAGCGCTTCCCACTCGTTGCCGCCGGTCTTGCTGCGGTAGACGCGCAGCTTGCCCTCGGGGGGAAAGTGCAGCGAGTCGCTGGTAATCGGCACGACGTAAACCGTGTCCGGCTCGTGGGCGTGTACCTCGATCGGGAAGCCGAAGTCGGTCGGTAAGTTGCCGCTGACCTCGCGCCAGTTGTCGCCGGCGTCATCGGTGCGCATGACGTCCCAGTGCAACTGCATGAATAGGACGTTTGGGCGCGACCGATGTTGGGCGATGCGGTGAACGCAGAAGCCGACCTCGGCATTCGGGTCGGGGATGTACTGGGAATGGAGCCCGCGGTTGATCGGCTTCCAGGTCTTGCCGCCGTCGTCGGTGCGGAAGGCGCCCGCGGCCGAGATAGCAATGTAGATGCGCTTGGGATTGCTGGGATCGAGCAGAATGGTGTGCAGTCCCAGGCCGCCCGCGCCGGGCGCCCATTTCTCGCCTTGGGCGTCGCGCAGGCCGGCCAGCTCCTGCCAGGTTTGGGCGCCATTCGTCGATTGGAAAAGGGCGGCGTCCTCCACGCCGGCATAGACCGTATTGATATCGGTCAGCGACGGCTCGAGATGCCAGACACGTTTGAAGACCCAGGGCTTCTGCGTGCCGTCATAGTGCTGATGCGTCATGAGTGGCTTGCCCGTCTCGGCGGAGGTATCGTAGACGAACTTGTTGCTCTCGCCCATGGGGAAGCCCTCCGGCGATTTGGGCAACTCGCCCGGCGTTCCCGGCACGCACCAGGTCTTGCCGCCGTCATCGGAGCGCTGGATGATCTGCCCGAACCAGCCGCTCGTTTGCGACGCGTAGATCCGGTTCGGATCGACGGGCGAGCCTTTCAGATGGTAGATCTCCCAGCCGGCAAAATGGGGACCACTGACGGCCCACTTTTCGCGTTTGCCGTCGGATGTCAGAACGAAGGCGCCCTTGCGGGTGCCAACGAGGACGCGAATCCCGCTCATGCAGCTACTCCTTTCCTGGAGCCAGAATAATTGACCTCTTGTTTGTAGTTCCGCCTTCAGGCGGTTGGACGTCCAACCGCCTGAAGGCGGAACTACAAACAAGACCGCGCTTGCTCCCGCACAAGATCTCTGTGATACCCACAGCGACGCTACTACCCTGCTGATCCATCCGGGCTGGCCAGAACGACGCCGTAGCCGTCAGGATCGCGCAACCAACATTCCCAGTGGTTCGGACCGCCGTCGCCGGAGGGCGGATTGCGATGGCGCGGCAGGATGATCTCCGCTTTCATTTCGGCGGCGCGGGCGATGGCGGCATCGAAATCGTCGATTTCAAACCACAGGAGCACGCCGTTGCCATAGGGCTTGTCGTCACGGTCACCGATCGGCCCGTGGTGGTGTTCGACCTCAAAACGGTGTAGCTGGAGGATCAACGTCCCATGGGAGACCAGTCGCTCGTATTCCGGACCGCCGTGCGCGCTCTGACAGCCGAGCAGCCGCTGATACCACCGGCTGCTCGCTTCGACATTGGTCACTGCGATGAGGGGTTGCGGACGCATGCAGGGCCTCCTTGCCGATCGGTGGAAATCCGTCGCCAGAACGCCGGAGCGCGGGCGTCTCGCCCGCCAAGCAAGCGGGCGAGACGCCCGCGCTCCGAAGTGTTGTGGTCGCGCTGAAAAAGCTACTCTTCGGATTATGGCTGCTCGTACGCTCGTTTCAAGCCCGGTAGGTCCAACTTGTTCACGACTTCTTGAGCTTCTCCGCCTCGGCCCGAAGGCGGTCGGCCTGCTCCCGCAGTTCGGGCGTGAAGGCTTCCGCGAAATCTTCCGGCTCGAAGACCGGGCGAATCTCGATCTCGGACTCTCCGGGCATCGGGTTGGGGCAGCGTTTGACCCAGTCGATCGCCTCTTGCAGGGACTTCACTTGCCACAGCCAGTAGCCGGCGAGCAGCTCTTTCGTCTCGGCGAACGGACCGTCGATCACCGTCCGGCTCGTCCCCGCGAACCGGACGCGGGCGCCCTTCGAGCTGGGGCGCAGCCCCTCGGCCGCAAGCAGAATGCCCGCTTTGACCAGCTCCTCGTTGTACTTGCCCATTTCGGTGAGAAGCTGCTGGGTGGGCATGACGCCCGCTTCGGAATCCTTCGTCGCCTTGACCAGAACCATCACTTTCATCGAAGAATCTCCCAAAAAAGAAACCGCGTGTTCCAAGACGTTCCCACGTTCCGCCGACTACTGGTGTGCCGGCAGGCCCGGTAGTTCCATGACCGGCCGGATTTCGACCGTGCCCTTCCGCGCTCCGGGGATCCGTGTCGCGATGCGGATCGCCTCGTCGAGGTTCGGGGCATCGATCAGGAAATAACCGCCGAGGTGCTCGCGCGTCTCGGCGAATGGACCATCGGTCACGAGCGACCTGCCGTCGCGCACCCGGACGCTGGTCGCGGTCGAAGTCGGATGCAGCGGGTTGGCGGCCAGGTAGTGACCCCGGGCGTCGAGGTCGTGCGCCAGCCGCGAGGACTCCTGGTAACACGCTTCCCGCTCCGCGTCGTTCATGGCATCGTCGGCCATGTAGATCAGCAGCATGTACTTCACGTTCTGCCCTCCTTTTCAAAGTCAACGGCTCATCGGAGATTGTGCAAGAAGTCGAGCGAGCCAATGGGCGTTGCGGTTGTCTCGGGCGGGCCGAGGATCCGCGTCATAACAATCGCCCGCTTGCCCCACGTCGTGAAAGTCGTCGAGCCGATCCTTTTGACGGTGTTTGTGACGGTCATGGGTGTTCTCCTTTGTGGGTTCCAACGAATGTCTCAGCGTCACCACGTCTGCCTTTGCCAACAGGTCGAACGGCGCTCGCCCGAATCGACACCCGGCAAAAAATTTCTAGAATGTCTCCATGCTCACAGATGTACACACAGCGATCGACGTTGTCTATCGCTCCGATTGGGGCCGGATCGTCGCCACCTTGATTCGGCTCACGGGCGACTTCGATGTGGCCGAGGATGCGGCCCAGGAAGCGTTTGCGTCTGCGGTCCAGGAATGGCCGGCCACTGGGATCCCGGATTCGCCGCGTGCCTGGATTATCCAGACTGCCCGGCACAAGGCCATCGACCGCATTCGACGCCAGGCCCATTTCCGGGAAATCGTCAAGGAGCAGGCCGCCTCCGGGGCGCTCCGCAGCACCGACGAGCCGGCTGCCGACACGAGCGACATCCCCGATGATCGCCTCCGGCTCATGTTCACGTGTTGTCATCCGGCGCTGGCCCCCGAGGCGCAGGTCGCGCTGACGCTGCGCATGCTGGGCGGACTGGAGACCGACGAGATCGCGCGGGGGTTTCTCGTTCCTGCGGCGACGATGGCCCAACGTCTCGTCCGCGCCAAACGCAAGATTCGCGACGCCGGGATCCCCTACCTCGTGCCCGACATCGAGGACATGCCCGAGCGCCTCGACGCCGTCTTGACCGTGATCTATCTGATTTTCAACGAAGGGTACACCGCGACCCGAGGCGAGGCGCTCGTGCGGACCGATCTGTGCGCCGAGGCCATCCGCCTGGGACGATTGGTGAGGACTCTGATGGAGCCCCAACCACCGGCAGAAGCAACCGGGCTCCTCGCCCTCTTGTTGCTGCACGATTCGCGGCGCGCTGCCCGTGTCAATGAGGCCGGGGATCTCGTCCTTCTCGAAGAACAGGATCGCAGCCAGTGGAATCAACCGCAGATCGCCGAGGCGCTGCCGCTCGTTGCGGAAGCGCTCCGCGGTGGGCCTGGTTCGTTCGCGTTGCAGGCGGCGATCGCGGCCGTACACTGCCAGGCAGCGCGCCCCGAAGACACGGACTGGCCTCAGATCCGCCGGCTCTACGAGCTGCTGGAGCGTGTGCAACCCTCACCGATCGTGTCGCTGAACCGGGCGGTGGCGGTCGCCATGGTGGACGGCCCGCACGCGGCGCTCGCGCTCCTCGATGCACTTGCCGGGACCGGCGATCTCGACAGTTATCATCTATTCCATGCCGCGCGAGCCGATCTGCTGCGCCGCATCGGCTCGCGCGTGGAAGCGGCGAAGAGCTACGGCCGGGCCCTTGAGTTGGTTACCAATGAGGCCGAGCGCCGGTTTCTTGAGCGCCGGCTGCGCGAAGTTCAGTCGTTGGAACACAGGAAGTGACGACGAGCGCGATTCACAAAATCATGGAGCACAAAATCATAAGAACAATAGAGACGAGAACCCCGGTCCTTTTTGCCTTTCTCTTATGATTTTGTGCTCTATGATTTTGTGAACCGCACGAATCAGGCGGCCCGCGCCGGGCGCGCGGGCGTTGTTGCCTGTTCGTTCTGCAACATGGCGGTCTGTCCCTGTGCCCGGTAACGGTAAAGCAGCCAGCAGAGCAGTGCCATGCCCTGCAGCGGCCAGAAGCCCGGCACCATGTGCCGGATCCACGGCCCGTAACACCACGCGATTACCGTCAAAACCGCTCCCCAACCGCTCAGAATCAGGAAATCGCCGCGCCACTCGGGGCAGCGTCGCAGCGCCACGGCCAGGACGTAGTACGCCGGCGCCAGCAGCGGCACGAACCAGCGGATCGAGCAGCACAGGCCCGAGTAGTTGCACGACGTTAGCGCGTACGCCAGCCAGGTGCCGCCGCACCAGCAGCCGGCGAAGAGGATCTCAGGCAACTCGACGGTCCGCCGCCACAGCAGGACGACCATCGCCGTCAGCGCCAGGAACAGCGGTAGGTTGTGGCCGACGAAGCCGTGCTTGCCGAACAGCAGCGCCAGGGCGTAGACGACAAAACCGCCGAAACCATCGTGGTTCCACACCCCAGTCATATTCTTCGGCGTGAAGGGGCAGCCATCCCAGAGGAAGTATTCCGGGACCGCGTTGGCCGGCTTGAAGGTGCCGCCGGTGGCGTAGTTGACGGCGTGATGCAGCACCAGCCACGGCAGGGCACCCAGGAGGAAGAGGCCGACCGCGCGGCCGCTGCGACAGCGCCACGCCACCAGACCGAGAGAGCAAACGAGCAGCGGCGGACCGGCACCCAGGTCCGTTGCGTAGCCCAGACCTGCCAGAGTGCCCAGACCTGCGAGCCATCGCCAGGTGAAGCCGACGGGTTGCAACCCGTCGGCTTGGTGGGCCAACCCCAGCGTGAGCGCCGCAGAAATGCCCAGCAGCAGGATGTGGTTGTTGACCGAGCGAGCGTAGACCGGCGCCACCGTGGCGAGGGCAAAGCTGGCGGTCAAGGCAAGTCGCATCGGCAGGGGCAACTGCACGAGGCGGCCCATCCGATACACCGCCCAGACCGCGACGACGTACGGCAGGCCCGACGAAACGAGCGTCATCAGGTAGCAGAACGTCTCCGGGTGTACCCGCGCCGTCAGGCCGGTGAACCACTGCAGCACCTGATAGACCAGCGCCAGCAGCAGGGCCGGCACAGGCGACTTGTCAGAGTAAAAATGGCCATTGATGAGGAGTTTGTCCTTCGTCCCGGCGCGGAGCAGGGGCGTC
>DASPXY010000580.1:0-2934 GCA_035637055.1 Gemmataceae bacterium
TCACAGATCAACTTCAGGCGCAATTGCGGGAGGCCGTCGGCAAGCTCCTCCAGGAGCGGTCGGATCGCCTCCAGCCCCCGCAGCGTGCTCGACGAGCCGACCCAGACCAGATGCACGACCTCGCAGCCAGCGTGTTGCGCCTGTGGGTAATGCGCTGGCTCGATGCAAGTCGGGATGATCTGGATACGTTTAGTCGGTATCCAGCGACGGGCCTGCTCGGCGAGAAAGCTATTGCCGGCGATAACGAGGTCCGCGGCGCCCATCGTGGCGGCGAAGCGGCGGAGCCGGCTTGCAGAGTGCAGACCGCGGGCGGCGTAGGAGTCGCGCAGAAAGACGGCGTCGTCAAAGTCGAAGAAGAGACGCCGTGATGCCCGGCGAAGGAGGTACAGTTGCCAGCGCTGGAGGAGCTTGCGTTGGAGGAGGACGGCGTCGGCGTGACGTATTTGCCGGCCGATGGCGAACCAGCCCCACCAGTGGCGCGGCCAGGGGCGGATTTCCAGTTGGTGGCCGACTCGCTCCAGGTGAGCGCGGAGCGGCGCCACGCGGTAGCGGCAACAGACGTGCTCGGGACTCTCGACCAGAGCGATGACCTGCACAGCGGTCCTCCGTGACTCGCTTCTGCCGGATCTGCCGCTTGCGGCTTAGAAGCGGTTTCAAAACCCCTCCCCCAACCCCTCCCCTGAAAGGAGAGGGGAGGAAACCCAAGTCCTCTTCTCCCCTCTCCGTTGCGGGGAGGGGTTGGGGGAGGGGTTTTGAAACCACGTCTTAGCGGTCCTGCGCTAAGCCGCAAGCGGCAGATCACTCGCGGTTGCGCCGCGTCATCGCGCGGCGGATCTCGCGGTCGGCTTCCGCCTTCTTGGCGTCCTGACGTTTGTCGTGCTGCGCTTTCCCGCGAGCCACTCCGAGTTCAACTTTCGCCTTGCCGTTCTTGAAGTACATCCGCAACGGCACCAGGGTAAAGCCGCGCTGCGACGCCTTGCCGGCGAACTTGCCGATCTCGCGGCGATGCATGAGCAGCTTGCGCGGCCGCTTCGGCTTGTGGTTCATCCGGTTGCCCATCGCGTACTCGGGGATGTCGCTGCCGATCAGCCACACCTCGCCGCCGTCGATCTTGGCGTAGGCGTCTTCGAGGTTCGCGCTGCCCTCGCGCAGGCTCTTGACCTCCGTTCCCTGAAGCACAATGCCGCATTCCAGCTTGTCGAAGATCTCGTACTCGTGGAAGGCGCGTTTGTTGCGGCAGATCGGCTGGATCGCTCCGTCGTCACTGTCCTTCTTGCTGCGTGTCATGGCTCTATCTCCTGCGGTCATGCTAACACAACCGTTGCCCGGCGAGAACACGAGAACCGGCACGCGGGTGTCCCTGGCGAGCCGATTCAGCGGAAGGGTTGCGGATGCGCCTCCAACCCAATATATTCGCCTGGAGAAGAAAACGGGGCGGGCGCCACCCGGCGGGGGCCGGGCCAACTGCGCCCGACACTCTGGGGGAGGGCTTTCTCATGAAGACGCTTGGGGTCCTGTTGGTTGTGGTGGCGATGATCTTCCTCTTCACCGACGTCGATGCCGGGGAGAAGGGCAAGGAGGTCAAGCTCACCGGCAAGATCACCTGCGCGAAGTGCGACTTTGACACAGTCAAGGCCGCGGACGCGGACCTGACGAAGCCGAAGGGCTGCCTGACGGTGATCATTACCAAGGAGAAGAACAAGGACGTCGTCTACTATTTCGACATGGCTTCGCACAAGAAGTTCCACAGCCCCATCTGCAAGGAGGCCAAGGAGGGCACCGTGACCGGAACCTGCGTCCTGAAAGACGGCAGGCGGGTCGTCACCGCCACGGACGTCAAGTTCAAGTAACGAGGGCAAGCTGCCCTTCGCACTTTGCCCCTCCGGGGCTGCAACGCCACCCTCCGGGTGGCGTTGCTGTTTCTGGTTCGCCTGGTACGGTTGGGGCGGGCTGGGTAGGATGAAGGCAACAAGGAGGAAAAGGCCGTGAGAATCATTCTGGCGAACCCACGCGGTTTCTGCGCGGGCGTGAACATGGCGATCGACAGCCTGGAACGCGCCCTGGAGTTGTACGGCACGCCGCTGTACGTCTATCACGAGATCGTCCACAATCGGCCGGTCGTGGAACGCTTCCGCGCGCGCGGCGTGGTGTTCGTGGACAGCATCGACGAGATTCCGTCCGGCGCCCATGTCCTGTACAGCGCTCATGGGGTGGCGCCGGCCATTCGCGCTGCCTCCGCCGAGCGCCGCCTGCACGCCATCGACGCCACCTGTCCGCTGGTCACCAAGGTCCACCTCGAAGCCGTGCGGTTTGCGAAGGAGGGCTACACGATCATCCTGATCGGCCACGAGGGACACGATGAGGTGCTGGGCACGATGGGCGAGGCGCCCGCGAACATCCGCCTCGTGCAGAGCGCCGAGGAGGTCGAGGCGCTGGACCTGCCCGCCGGGGCGAAGGTCGCCTACCTGACGCAGACGACGTTGAGCGTCGATGATGCCGAGGTGATCATCGGCGCGCTGCGCAGGCGTTTCCCGCAGATCGTCGGGCCGTCGAAGGACGACATCTGTTACGCGACGCAGAATCGGCAGGAGGCGGTCAAGGAGCTGGTGCCCGCGGCCGACCTGGTGCTCGTGCTGGGCAGTCAAAACAGCTCCAACAGCCTGCGCCTGGCGGAATTGGCGGAGGCGTGCGGCAAGCCGGCCCACCTGATCGACGGCGTTCGCGAGATCGTGGACGACTGGTTCAACGGTGTCGAGACGGTGCTGATCACCGCCGGTGCGAGCGCTCCGGAGGAGATGGTGCAGGAGTGCATCGCCTACTTGCAGCAGCGCTACGGGGCGACGCTGGAGAGCCGCGTGGTGCGCGAGGAGCACGTCCATTTCCCGCTGCCGCGCGAGCTGCGCGTGGTGGCAGTGTAGCGAAGGAAAAAGTAAA
>DASPXY010000581.1:0-3070 GCA_035637055.1 Gemmataceae bacterium
GCTCCCCCTCTCCTCGCAGGGGAGGGGGTCGGGGGGAGGGGTTCTCGCTCCGCCTCTCACAGAGGCGATTCTCCATGAGCCACTCCGTACGTCTGGCCGCTCTCGCCCTCGTCGGCGCCCTGCTGCCTCTCCTCGCCGCCGCCGACGAGCCGACCGAGGCCGACCCGCTCCCGTTGCGCCGCGTCCTGATCCCGCCCGCGCGGGTCGCGGCCGAACTTGAGCGCGCACGCCAGGGCATCCTGGTCAAGTTGCCGCGTGCCGAGTTCGAGGCGCGCGTCCGCCAGGCGGCACGGACGGGCGAACCCGCGGAGAATGTCCCGCGCCTGGTACGGGCCGCCTACACCGCCCGTCTGAAAGAGACCGCGCTCGTCGGCGGCGGCGACTGGACCATCGTCAACCCGACGGCCGGCTCCGCCGTCTTGCCGCTGCCCGACTTCAACCTCGCCCTGAGCAAGATCACCCTCGATGACCCGACAGCCCTCACCGTGCTCGGCGACCTCGACGGCAAGACGCTCGGCTTGCTGGCGACACGGACCGGCAAGCAGTCGGTGTTCTTCGACTGGTCCCTGCAAGGCAGCCAGGCCGGCCCGGAACTGCACTTCGATCTGCAGGTGCCCGCCAGCCCGATCGCCTCGCTGGAACTGACGGTGCCAGCAGATCGTACGGTGGCGGTGTCGCGCGGCGTCGCTCTCATCTCAGGACCGCACGAGACCGCCGAGAAGGATCAGCGCGAATGGCGCCTCCAGTTTGCGGGGCGAACGCGCGTGGAGTTCGTCGTCCGCCCTCTCGGCGCCGCCGGCCGCCTGCCACCGCTGCTGCTCGCCCAGCTGACCACCACGCAGCAACTCGCCCCCCAGTCCCTGCAAGCGCGCTACGAGTTCCAGGTCGAGGCGCTGCACGGCGGCGTCCGCAAACTGACCTTCGATTACGACCCGCCGCTGGAGCCTTACGACGTCACCACCGACCGGGCCGAGCTGCAGGGCTGGAGCCTTGACCGCAAGAATCGCACGCTGACCGTCCAGCTGGGCGAATCGGAAGAGTCCCTGCGCCTCACCGTGCTCTGTGAAGCCCCGCTCTTTCAGGATAAAAAAGATCGTGTGTGGATCAGTCCTGGCATCCGCCTGCGCGAAGCTGCGGCACATAGTGAGACACTCCTGCTGCAAGCGAACGCGGATGTCCGCCTGGAGAATTGGAGCGCGGGTCTTTTTCGCCTCATCAAGAGCGGTGTCGCTCCCGACGGCGGCCAGTTGCTCACCCTGGTTGACGGCGGTGCCCCGGCGCGGTATGCCGAACGGCCAAGCGCAGCCCTCAAGGTGCATGGCGCCGACGTGTCCGCCCGGCAACGGACGTGGTGGCAGGTCGGCCCCGGCGGCTCGACCTTGACCGTCGAGGTGACTTACGAGGTGGCGAGCGGCACCCTCATGAAACTGCCGCTGCGGACGACGGCGGAGTGGGCAAATCCTCCCTGGGAGGTGGAAGAGGTGCGGCTGGAGCCAAAAGGGTTGCTCGGTCCGTGGTCGCCCACGCTGAGCAAGGGCATGCTCGTCGTCGAACTGCAGCAGGCCCTGACCGCCGGCGAGCGCGCGACCCTGACCGTGAAGTTGCGCTCGCCGCGGGAACGTGTCGTCCCGGGCAGTGACTCGTTGCTCCCGCTCCCCTTTCCGGATCTGGAACCGCTCAACGTCCGCCTGCGCGAAGGCATGCTGGCGATCGACGTCGATCCGCGCTACCAGGCTTCCGTCCTGAAGGCGTCGCACGAACTCACGCCCCCCGAGAAAGGCGGCCCCTGGGGAGATGTCCTTCCGAACTATGCCTATCTCTTTAAGGGCAAGAGTGTCACCGGCCAGCTACGCCTGACGCTGCATCGGCCGCGCGCGAGCGCTCGCAGCAGCACCGAGGTCTCGCTGGCGCCCGACCGCGGAACCCTCTTCGTCCGTCTGCAACTCGAACCCGCGGTCGGCAGCCCGACCTCCGTTGACGTGGAGTTGTCTGCGCCGACCGCCGGGCTCGCGAAATGGCGCTCCGAGGGCGCGCCGAACCTGATCCGGGAGGCGCAGCGCCAGGTTCACATTGAGACCGCACAGCGCGTGCTTGCGCTGGGCCCGTGGAACCCGCCGGAGATCGCCGCCCTCCTCGCCGCGGCACCGGTGAGGGAGCACTGGCATCTGACGTTTGCCCGGCCGCTGACACAGCGGGAGACGATCATCCTGGAAGCGGCCTTACCTGCCCCGCTCGGTGCCGCTGGCGAGGCGCGGGGGGAGCGACGCTGGGACGTGCCGCTTCTGACGGTCCGCGGCGCTGATCGCATGGAGGGCGAGGTCGCACTGCACCTGCTTGGCCTGGACCTGCTGCGCGCCGACGCCGAGGCGGTCCAGGAGTCCAACAGGAACACGGCGCCTGCAGGGGGCGGCCGGAATGCGGTGCCGAGCCGGCAAGAGTCGTGGCGCTTCTTTCGCTATGGCCGGGCCCTTTTCCCCGGACGGTTGCCGGCGCTGCGCGTGAGCGGCAAGGTGCTGGGGGCCGACGCAGCGCTGCGGCTGGACCGCTCGCCGCGCGAGGTGTGTGATCGCAGCCGGCTGACGACCTACGTCGAGCCGCGCGGCCGGCTGCTGCACCATTACCGCTTCCGCCTATGGAACTGGCGGCAGACTACCCTTCCCGTGCTGCTCCCCCCGGGCATGAAGTTGCTGGCCGCCAAGGCCGAGGGCCGCTGGCTCGACCACCTCGAGCAGCGCCTGACGCCGGAGGGCCGCACCGAGGTCTCCTTGCCCGTGGCGTCCGGTACGGCGCCGCACCGTTTCGAGTTGGTCTACGCTGCTGACGATGTCTGGCCCAGCTGGGCACCCTGGGCCCGACTGACCGCGCCGGTGCCGGAACTGCCCGTTCTGCCGACCTCGTTTTACCGTACCTGGCGATTGCCGCCCGGTGTAACGCCCTTGACCGCGAGCGTTCGCCGTCTCCCTGACCCACTCGGGCCACACGACCCCGAGTCGTGGTGGGCCCCGGTGCGTCACGCCTGGCGCGCGGGGCATCCCTGGCTGACAACGGTGGCCCCCGAGCTATTTCCCGA
>DASPXY010000582.1:0-3198 GCA_035637055.1 Gemmataceae bacterium
GGAGGAAGGCTCTCGGGCCCTTGCGGATGACAAGGTGACAGGGTGACACGGTGACCAGGTGACCGGCGTAACTCCCTTTCACCTGGTCACCTGGTCACCTGGTCACCGTGTCATCCTCACGCGGGCCTGAAACAGCCTTCCCTCTGGCGTACTGAGAGCCAAACGCTCGGGCGACGCTACATCGCCCACGGTGCAGAGCACCAAGCTAGACCTGGCCTCCCGACGCTGTTGTATCGCACCGAAGCGGACGGACAAGAGGCGGCCGCTGCTGGGAGGAGAGGAATGCCAAGGAGCACAAGGAGCCTGGCCCATGTCGCGCAAACTCAAATGCACTTTCTGCGGTCTGGTTCTCTTGCTCCTCGGCTCCCTCGGCTTGAATGTCCTGCTGTACCGCGAAGCGCTGGAGCAATATCGCGCGGTGCAGCTGGCCCATCTCGACCCGACCTGTGAGGCGGAGTTCGCGCCGGGCAAGGCCGATCCGGCGGCCCTGGAACCGGGGCAAGTGCGGATCGTCTTCGCCGGCGATTCGAGCATTGCGCGTTGGGAGGAACTGCCGAAACTGCCGGGCTGCCAGATGGTCAACCGCGGCTGCGGCGGCGAGACGACCGCACAGCTTCGGCTGCGCCTGGAGCGCGACGTGTTCCGCCTGCAGCCGGCGGTTGTCGTCCTCGAAGTCGGCGGCAATGACCTGAAAGCGATCGGCGTCCTGCCCGAGCAGGAACGCGGCATCATCGACACCTGCCAGCGGAATCGCGAGCTGATCGTGAAGGAGTTGCGGCAGCGCGGCATTCCTGTCGTGCTCTCGACCATCTTCCCGGTCGGCAAGGTGCCGCTCAGCCGCAGGCCCGTCTGGTCGGATCGCTCGCTGGCCGCCTGGGACGAAGTGAACCAAGCAACGCACGCTCTCGACGTGCCGGGCGTGACGATCTTCGACAGTTACAAGATCCTTGCGAAAGACGGTCGTACCAACCCCGATTACGAACAGGACATGCTGCATATCACCTCGAAGGGATATGAGGTCTTGAATGAGGCAATTCGGCCCGTCCTGGAGAAGGTGCTGAAGGAACGGCGTCAATGAGGATTGCCGCCTTCAAGCCCGCCCCTCGCTAAGATCCGCTCGATACCCTACAGTGACTTGGTGGGAGCGCCCAGTTCCCGCCCCGTGTGCATCCGTATCGGCGTCCCGTAGCGAGGACTGTTTCCCATGCGCTTCGTTGGTGTGTTCCTCTGCCTGATCGCGCTCGGCTGTGGCGGCTCGCAGGCGCAGAACCCCTCCCCCCAACCCCCTCCCCGAAACGGAGAGGGGGAGAAGCAACGCAGTCTGGCTCCCCCTCTCCCTGTGGGGGAGGGGGCTGGGGGGAGGGGTGCCACTCCGCTGCCCGACCCGCCCACCCGCAAGTCCGGCAGCGACTGGCCGGTCTTCCTCGGACCGACCGGCGATAGCGTCTCGTCGGAAAAAGGCATCCTGTCGCCCTGGCCGGAGAAGGGGCCGCGCATCGTCTGGCACAAGGAGATCGGCACGGGCTACGCCATGCCGGTCATCAGCCGCGGGCGACTGTTCCTGTTCGACCGGCAGGGAACCAGGGCCACCCTCAACTGCTGGAAAAGCGAGACGGGCGAGCCGCTGTGGAAGTTCGACTACCCGACCGATTATCGCGACATGTACGGCTACAACGGCGGCCCGCGCTGCTGCCCGGTGGTGGACGACGATCGTGTCTACATTTACGGCGTTGAGGGCATGTTGCATTGCGTGCGCGTCGCCGACGGCAAGCCGGTCTGGAAGGTCGATACGAGGGCGGAGTTCGGCGTGGTGCAGAACTTCTTCGGCGTCGGCAGTACGCCGGTGGTCGAGGGCGACCTGTTGATCGTGCAGGTCGGCGGCAGCCCGAAGGGCAGCGAGCGGCAGGACTTTGCGGACCTCAAGGGCAACGGCAGTGGCGTGGTCGCGTTCGACAAGCTCACGGGCAAGGTGCGCTACAAGATCACCGATGAGCTGGCCAGTTACGCCAGCCCGGTGCTGGCGACGATCAACGGCCGGCGCTGGTGCTTCGTGCTGGCGCGCGGCGGGCTGATCGGCTTCGAGCCGGCCAGCGGTAAGGTCGATTTCCACTTCCCCTGGCGCGCCGAGTCCCTCGAGAGCGTCAGCGCTGCCAATCCTGTCGTCGTCGGCGATCAGGTGTTCATCTCCGAGACCTACGGCCCCGGCGGCGCTCTGCTGCAGGTACGGCCCGGCGGGCACAAGGTGCTCTGGACCGACGCGGAGAAGCGGCGCGACAAGTCGATGCAGTGTCACTGGATGACTCCGATCTACAAAGACGGTTATCTGTACGGCTGCAGCGGCCGCCACGAGAACGCGGACCTGCGCTGCATCGAACTGGCGACGGGCAAGGTCATGTGGCGACAGCAGCGCCTGCTGCGCACCTCGCTCTTGATGGTGGACGGGCACTTCGTCTGCCTGAGCGAGGAAGGGATCCTGTACTTGCTGAAGGTCAACCCGCAGCGCTACGAGGAAGTGTCGCGGGTAGAGTTGCGCGAGGCGGCCGGCAAGGAGCCGCTGCTGCGAGAGCCGTGCTGGGCGGCGCCGATCCTCGCTCATGGGCTGCTCTACGTGCGCGGCAACGATCGCCTGGTGTGCCTCGAACTGATCCCGGCGAAGAAAGAGTAAATCAGTCCCCAGCAAGGGGAAAGTGCTGAACGAGCGGCGGGGTTTATCCCCGCCGTGCCAGGCTCCAGACGGCGGGGATAAACCCCGCCGCTCGTTCGTTTTCCTGTTGCGTGCTGCGAGTTAGACCTTACCGGTTCCCATGCCTGTCCCGTTGGGGACCAAATCCTGCGCGTGGATCGAAAAGATACACCGTTTTTAATGCAACTTTTCAGGCTGCGGGCGGTTAAGATGTCTGGTAAGATTGATTGGAGGAACATTCGCGCGGGCTTGCCTACTCGCAACCTGAGACCAACCCTTCAGCTGGGACAGGATCCTTCCTGGAGCAGTGAAGATCGCCCTTCGGAGATGTCCGCCGATGGAGCATCCCACAACCCGCAAATCGGAGGCGCCGTCCGCCGCCTCAACGGCCTGGGGCGACGACCTGGCCGGGGAGACCTTCGGCGATTTTCGCGTGCTGCGCCCCCTCGGGGAAGGCGGTATGGGGCGCGTCTACCTGGCCGAGCAAATTTCCCTCCGGCGGAAGGTGGCGGTCA
>DASPXY010000583.1:0-5572 GCA_035637055.1 Gemmataceae bacterium
TCGCGGCTTCCACCTGGCCGGCGGCCTCCTGGACTGCGGCCCGGGTCGGCAGGGCGGCGACGCCGGCGTCGAGCTTGGCCGTCGGCATCTCGGCCAGCTTCTCGGCCGCGGCCAGGATCGGCGCCGGCTCCAAGGTTTTCAGGGTGAAGCTGACCCCGATGCTCGGCTCTTTGGTCGGGTTGACGCGCACGCCCGGGAAGTGGCCGCACTTGGCGGCGGCCGCCTCGTCGAGGATCGTCCAGGGTACAAGGTTCGTTTTGCTCATTGGTTGTGCTCTCTCTCGGTTCGGGTTGTGCCGCCCCTCTCCAGCGAGGGGCGGCGGTGGTTACGTCTCAATCGTCGTCGTCCCGGTTGGCGTAAGGGTCGCCGTAGAGGCTGCCACGGAACTCCGGCTGGTAGGCGACGCCTGGAGGCATCCGGGAGACGAGCGATTCTCGGGCGGGGCCGGCACTGATCGGTCCCCAGAAGCCGACGCGCTCCCCTAGCCACGCGGCGATGGCCACGGCGAGGACCAGGTCATCGTGGGCACGCTCGCGCCAGTCCGCCTCGAACGTCTCGTTGCGGGCGGCGGTGACCTTTACCTTGAAGGCTGCCAGTTCGCGCTGGAGCACCTTCGCCTCGGGCAAGGTGGTGTCGATTTCTAACCGCCGCTCCTGCAAGAGCACCTGCAGGCAGGCGACCAGTTCCCGCTTGGGGACATGGTGCGTGCCGTCCTCCCCCTGCGTCGCCTGATGCCCTGCGGTGATAAGTACCGGCCGGAGACTTGCCCGCAGGTTGGCGACGGCGAACATATCGACGACGGCGGCACCGACGCCGGTCTTGTCGATCCCGAGCGTGCAATGGGTCAGCGGCGCCTTGCCGACGATCTCCTTGACGTCGGCGACGATCTGCGTGTAGAGCGTGCCCAAAGGCCAGCGCTTCAGGCCGCGGAGCGCATAGCGCGCCACCTGCTGGCCGGCGCGGGGCAAGCCTGCCGGCTGGGTCGTCTCGGTGCGCGCCAGGGCGGCCAGGGCGGTGAAGTCCTGGGCCTGGCCGAGGTCGAGCCCGCAGTAATAGGACTCGGCGGGTGGAGTTTGTGTAGCTGCCATTTCTCTCATCCTCAGAACAGCGGCGGCGCCGTGGCCGGCCGAAACGCGGCGCGGATCGATTCGCCGTCGAATACCTGATCTACTGCATCGGCAAACTCGCACTCGTACTCCATGCCGAACCAGCGTGGCCCGAGGGTGCGCCGCTCCTCTTCGAGGAACTCCGCCGGGATCCTTGGGCACTCAATCGCGGGCACCTTGATGCGTTCCCAGGCCGTTCCTTCGGTCCACTCCGTGAAGAAAAAGCCACTCTTGGCGAAGGCGCTCGATAGCGCGATCAATCGTCCGCGACTGACGGCCAGCATCGGCCGCACTGCCTTGTAGAGCGTATCCGGCACGCGGGCCGCCTCGTCGATCACCAGCGCCCGGGCTCCGCTGTAGCCGCGGATCGTCTTCTCCGACTCCGGCAAGGCGATGATTCGCGAGCCGTTCGTCAGGTGCAGCTGCAGCTCCGTTCGCTTCCGCGTCGGCACTGGGGCGCCGAGCGCGTCGTAGTAGGCGAACACCTTCGCCGCCAACTCTCCGCTCTGCCGCTCCGAGGGTGAGAGCAGGAGCACCAGCGACCGCGGCCTGAGCAGCGCTTCCAGCAGGGCGAGGGCGGCGCTCGTCTGTGATTTCCCCACCTGACGGCTGGCCAGCAGGAGGACGCGCTTAAAAGAGCCGCGCAGGAGCGCTGCCTGCCACGGGTCCGGGAGCAGTCCCGCCAGGGTCATCAGTCGCGCCGGGTCCTGTCGCAGCTCCGCCAGCAATGGGTTGTCTCCCGCTGTCCTCTGGCCGAGGGCCTGCCGGAGTTTCGCCGCCTCCCGCCGCTTGGTCGAGATTGCCACGTGCTTGCACCTCCGCCACCGCCCGCCGAAGTTCCTGGAGTTCCTTTTCGAGCGTCGATTCCTCCAGAGCCTTGAGCAGCACCGAGCACAAATAGCCCACGGCGTTCGCTGCCTTGACGTCCAGTTCGCCGCGGCGCACCTGGTTGACCGTCGTTGCCAGGGCCGTCGTCACGTCGGCCACGCTGGTCAACGGCAGGTCGGCAGTGTTCTCCGGCAGGACAACGGCTTTCTTGCTGCGCTCCTTGCCGCCGGCCCGACGCCCTGCGTCACGTTCAGCAGCGCGGTTCGGGGCATGGAAGAAACAGTAGTCGCTCCCGGGGAGAGCGGTCGCCCGGCAAGGGTCGCCCCCCTGCTTGGTTGCTCGGCATGGCCTTGCTTCCGCCATGTGCCCCTACCTCCCCCACCCGCCCCTGCTAACAAGCGACGCCTCTACGCCTCACGGCCGCGTCGTGGTTGCCTCGGTGGCAGCTTGGCCGTCTTGCCCCTCCGCAACGCCGTGGCGCTCGTCCTGGCGCAACTGGTCAAGCAGCGCGGCCAGTTCGCCGACATCGCGGATCACCATCCCGATCCCGCCGGCGACGTTCACCGAGTCGAGGAACGCCACCTGCTCGGCAGTGGGCTTGCCGCCCGGACGTTTCACCTCGAGCGCGACCAGCTTCCCGGAGCCCGGAGCCACTGCGAGAATATCCGCTACACCCCGCAGGGCAGGCGCAGCCCAGAACTCCCGGCCCGCGCGGTCCCGCCGGCGGATGCCCGCGGTATTCTGCCGCCAGGCGAACACGCCGCGCAGTTTGAGCAGCTGCAGGCAGGCGTTGACCAGGTCGGTTTCGCGCGTCGCCTTCATGGTCATGCCCTCGCTGGCCTCTCATCCACCCGGCGGCGTCTTGGGCGAGGCAGTCTTGCTCACCTTGAAGCGGTGCTTGTAGACGGCCGCGATCTGCCGTCCCAGTTCCGCCGCGGCGGCCGAGCCGTCGAGCGACGAGACGCGCTCATACCGCTGCAGGTTCTTCGACCAGTCGGTCAGCGCCGTCTGTAGGGCCTCGATGTTGGTCTGGATCAGTTCGAGCATCGTTCAATCCCCTGTCAACCTGTGTACCGGCCACCCGGCTCCCGATTTGACGGCGTCACGACCAGGTCGCCCGAAGTGTTGACGCGTGCCAGGAGCGACTCCCAGGCGGTGTCATACGTCGGCCCTGCCGACCGCCGGACCCACTCCTTGCTCCCCTGCGCCCGGAACCAGCCGGTCCAGCTGCTCGGGAGGGACTCGCGGCTTTCCTGGGGATTGCAGGGCAGCGCCAAGCGGTCGCCGTCGAGGGGACAGGTCAACAGGACGTCCCAGCATTTCCCCAGGGTCGCGGCCAGCGCGACCGGCCGCCACCTGCCGTCTGCTGGACGGATCCACCCGACCCATTCCGCGTCATCGGCCGGCGCCGCCGTGGCCGCCGCGCTCGCGTCCGGTCGCTTGGGCTCGAACTTCGGTTCCGGGGCGCCGTCCTGCTTGAGATACCGCACGAACGCCTTGCACCTGGCGCAGTCCGCCCGCACGTGCTTGGTGCCGTTGCCGAAGGTCTGCCAGTAGGTCCGGAACTCCGCCGCCCCACACTTGCGGCAGACGATGCCCTCGGGCAAGGTCTGGGCCGGCGATGCGGCGTCAAGCTGGCAGTTCATGCAGCCCCCGGAGCGTGTGGCAGGTAACCGGCCCGTTCAAGGGCCTGGCGCACGAGAGGCAGGTCCGACGCGTAGACGCAGCGGTACACGCCGATTTTGTGCGTCGGGAAATCAAACCCGCGCTCCAGGGCACGCTGCACCTGCCAGACATCGATGCCGACCGTTCTGGCGACCTGCCCGAGAGTCAGACTGCGAGTGTTCGCGTTCGTCATGGCGCCCTCCGTAATCTGCATTGCGTGGCTCCACACTACGAAATGCTTGGCAGCCCCTGCAAGGATGGACGGGGCAAGCGCTGGGAGTCAGGTTCCCGATGTTCGGTTGCTCGTCCTCGTGGCACCGTCCGCCGAACCTCCCGGAACGTCGGGACAGGGGTTCGCGACTCCGAACGTCGGGACGAACGAACGTCGGGACAGGGGTATATACATACCCCTGTCCTGTCCCGACGTTCGTTCAACGTCCGGACAGCGTTCGTCCCGACGTTCTGTCCCGACGTTCCCGACGTTCAGAAGGTGGTTCATGGGTTTTTCAGCCAGCGGATGCCGCGTTTGCCCTTTGTGCCGCCTTTTGGCATGTCGCAAGGCAGGTCCAATTCCTCTACCAACTGGTCGGCAACCAGCTTGGCAACTGCGCGTGTCATGCGGTCGCCGGACAGACTGGCAAGGGCGCGTGCCGTCGTGCAGCCGAAACCCAGGGACTGCGGATCCTCCTGCTTGAGAATGGCAAGCACCTTCGCGGCGTCCTTCCGCACCTCAGCGGCCTTGGCGCGATCCTTGGAGTCGTCGGCGACCTTGGCATCATCCTCGCGGGCCTCGGATGCCGGGGTAACGGTGACCTCCCAGATCCGGCCGGTGAAGTCGTTGCGCAGGCGTCCCTCGTCAACGTCTACCTCCCAGCAGCCGCTTTGCCCAGCGCAGCCCCCACCGACGAGCCAGAGTTTGTGTTTCCCCGTATCGGGCTTGAACCGTTCCTTGCGGCTGGTGAGCAGCCATTGCCGCGCGTACTCGGCGATGCCGGAATACGCCAAGTCGGAGAGCTCCAGCGGCTCACGGGACTTCGCCAGCGGCTTGCCGGTGTGGTGGCAAGGGATGGGCGTCGCTCCGGCGCTCAGGCACAACTGGCCGACCTTCATGAGCAGCGGCCCCGTGTCAAACAGGTTCGACGCCTCCTTGCCCTTGGCCCCCTCGCCGGTCAGCAGGGACAGGTAGAGGGGATCGATGAACACCACCTCGATACCGTCACGCTTCAGGCCGGCCTGCAGCGCGGTCAGGTCCGCCAGACTGCCCATCTGCGGGAGTCGGAACAGCCACTTGATGCCGAGGTCCGCGAGGTTGACGCCCAGGGCATGGCAGATGCGCTGTGCTGTCTCTTGGAGCACGTATTCCCCGGACTCGCCGCTGATGACCGCGACGCGGCAGGGCTTGTACACCTTGAACACCCCGAGGAATGGCTTCCCCGAAGCAATGGAGATGGCAAGCGCGATCATGAGCGTCGTCTTGAGCGACTTCTGCGGACCGCCGATCACGCCAGGTTGACCCTGGACGAGCAGCCGCTCGACGAGCCAGTGCGGACGGTAGTTGCCCGTGGCGAAGGTGGCGGAGTCGATCGGGTTCCAGCGGAAGCGCGTGATCTGCTCCGGGGTCTCGTCGCCAGCGTTCTCTGCGGGCTCCGCATCACTGGCGGGAGATTCCGCTCCCGGCTCGCCACCCTTGGGCGCCCCCGTGGTGCTGTGCTTACTGCGCGGCGTCTGCTCGCTCTTGGCCAGGAGATACCCGAAGACGTGGGGATACCCCTTGGGCCAGTGCGGGTGCGCCCGCGCCTCGCGCACCTTCCGCTCCAACTCCTTCACCGGGTAGGGCCGGACCGCGTTGAGGACGTCCCACTCCGCCAGGAGCGACACACAGGTCGCGTCGTCGAGGTCGAAGCCGATCGCGACGGCGTTGGCCCCTTTGAGGAGGTGCGTCGAGGCGTCCATCGGATGGTCAGCCTCGGGGT
>DASPXY010000584.1:0-3804 GCA_035637055.1 Gemmataceae bacterium
CATCACAACAGCGGCTTTCCTTGGCCGTGAGATGGCCTCCGGCAGAGTTCTCCCCTCCTGCAACGACAATCACCCCCTGGTGGCGTCAGCATCCGATAAGTTCCTCGAAGGTCGTCTCTGGCCGCACGGCGTCGAAGGGCAGCCCTGCCCAGTCGGCGATGATCATCCGCACCTTGGCGGCGACCTCCTCGTCGGTCCAGCGATAACCGCTGTCGCGATGGTCCCGGTAGGAGGTCAGATAGACTGCCAGCTCGCCGACGGTCTTCACGCACAGTGGGAACTCGACGGCCCGGGGGCGGCTGATCCAGTAGACGACGACACCCACCGGCAGAGCGAGCAACAGGGCAGGCCACCACCTCAGCCAAAGTGCCAGCGACCCGACCACCCGCAACACGCGCAGCAGGTTCCGCCGGCTCTGTTCCGGGGGGAGGTGGAGGGCGGGCAACGGGAACCCCTGTTGCCGCAGCCGCCGCCAGGCTGCTCTCCGCTCCGCTACAGGGAACAGGGCGTGATTGTTTAGCGCCCTATGCGTCAGCGGGTCCCCACAGGTTGCCGAGGAGGCCGCGGAAGGCGTTGCTGACGAACGTGAAAGCGTCGAGGGCTTTGGTCTTGCACGTTTGCAGCACCGACGAGGTCACGGCCTGAGCCACGGCGCCCGCTTCGGTGCGATTGCCGCCCCACACCTTGCGGTTCACGATCGGCACCTTGAGCGCCTGCTCGGCACGATGGTTCGTCGCCGGGATGCTCGGATCCAGCAAGAACATCAACCACTGTTCGCCGTGACGGTAGAGATGCTTCGCAAACGTTGCATTCAAGGCGTTGGTCCGCGGCCGCTCCGTCAACGCGAGCAACTGCGCCACCGAGTCCTCGTGAGCCCGTTCCAAAGCGGCCGCGCTGAGCGTGCCGGCGAGGAACCGGTTGCGCTCCTGCAACGCCCCCGTGAACAGGTCAATGACCTGGAGCGGGAACCGCCGGGCTGCCCCGTTCTGCTTCTCCGCCAAGGCCCGCGCGCGGCGCAGCGCATGGTCGACGCATTGCTGATGAACCGCCTCCGTAAAACGGTCGTACGAGGGACAACCGTCGTGGGTCATCGAGCCTGACCAGTCCAAACCAATGATGTCGCCCAGGACCTCGGCGCCGCGGTGCGGGTCAATGGCGAAACACGTGGTCCCGTCGCCACTGACCCAGGCGTGGAGCCAGGCGGGGTGTCCTCCGATCCGCCAGCCGGTTTCGTCCGGCGTCAGGTGCTCCGCGATTTTGAGGTGTTCTTTGATCTGGGCATAGACCGGTTCCAATCGCCGGCCCGCCCGCAGCACCACCTGGGCACAAGCACCCCGCGTCAGGTCGATGCCGAAGAAGGTCTCGAAAGTGCGAGCAATCTTGCCATAAGACATGCCGGCACGCTTGTTAAGATCGACGAGGGCGGCCTGGGCGTCGGCACCGAGTTGGCTCTGGGCGGCCCCGGTGGCGTCGGAGGTTTGCAGGGGATGCCGGCCGCGGTGCTGCTTGCCGCAATTCTGGCAGCGGCCGCAATGGATGGTGAACTTGCGGATGACCGGTTGGCGGGGGATGTCGGTTTGGAACTGCTCGTCGCGGTGCGTTTCGACGATGACGCCGCCGCACTCACAGCGGTTGGGCAAGGACGCGTCGTGCGTTTCCTCGGCGGCGGTCGGCGGCGGACGATGGCCGTGCTTGCCGTGCTGGTCGCCTTTCTTGCGGCCGGGCTTTTGGGGATCGTTCTTGGGCGGCCCTTTGGAGAACGGCGCCGCCTGTCGTTTGGCGGCGCGTTCGGCCGCTTCGAGGCGCTGCTGCAGGTCGCGCAGGGTCTGCTGGAGTCGGTCGATACGCTGATCGCGTTCCGCAAGTTGCTCGCGGAGGGCTTGATTCTCGGCCTGCAGGTGGCGAAAAGCAGTCGCGTCCATCCGGACCTCGACGGCGAAACCGCATGTCAGCTGCCCGAGATTGTGCGGATCGGCAGCGAGAACGGCAAGGGGGCGCTAATCAATCACCGTCACGACACCGTACGGCGTCTCTACCGGGGACTGATGGTGTTGAAGCAGGCAGAAGACGCGGGGCTCTTTGACCGCGAAGACCGCTATAACACACGATTCGCCTATTCACACCTCTGGACCGGTCTCGGCTATACTGGGATCCAAGAGTTCTTGGGACTCACAGCAGAGAAGGGATTTAACCCCAACCCTGTCCCCAAGGGGAAGCTAAACAATCTGAAGGAGCTTTGTCTGTGGCTGTACGGAAGCAAAGAGAAGAAAAAAGGTTCATCCGGGGGAAGCGTACTGGGGCGTTGAAAAGGAGTGGACATGCTGTTCCCATGGGAGGGTAGCGACACCTTTTCCCAAAGGAGCCGACAGCATGTCCACGAGCCTACTGTACCACGCCTTCGGCCTGCAGGGCTACGACTACGTCAAGACCGACTACACCCACGGGGAGGTCGTCTTCACCATCCGCCAGCGGCCCCGCACCTACCGCTGCCCCGCCTGCAACTCCCGCCAGGTCTCCCCCCGAGGCACTTACGAGCGTTCCTTCCAGGCCGTCCCCATCGGCGGCAAGCCGGTCCGCCTGGTCTTCGCCGTCCCGCGCGTCGCGTGCTCCTGCTGTCGGGTCATCCGCCAGGTGCCGCTGGCCTTCGCCGACCCCCGCCGCAGCTACACCCGGGCCTTCGAGCGCTACGCCTTGGAACTGACCCGGAGGATGACCATCCAGGACGTAGCCCGGCACCTCGGGGTCGGCTGGGACACCATCAAGGACATCGTCAAGCGCGACCTGCTCAGGCGATTCAAGAAGCCCCGGTTGGGCAAGCTGAAGCAGATCGCCATCGATGAGATCAGCGTCGGGCACGGCCAGCGCTACCTGACGGTGGTCCTCAACCTGCAGACCGGCGCGGTGGTGTTCGTCGGCGCGGGCAAGGGAGCCGACGCCCTGGAGCCGTTCTGGAGGCGGCTGCGGTCGGCGCGGGCCCGCGTCGAGGCGGTCGCCACCGACATGTCCCTGGCCTACATCCAGGCCATCCGCGCGAACCTGGGGGACGCCGTCCACGTCTTCGACCACTTTCATGTGATCAAGTTGTTCAACGAGAAGTTGAGCGACTTCCGGCGGGAGTTGCACCGGGAGGCCACCGACAAGATGCACAAGGAGGTACTCAAGGGGACGCGCTGGCTGCTGCTGAAGAACCCCGAGAACCTGGACCCCAAGAAGAACGAGCGTCAGCGGTTGGAGGAAGCGTTACGGATGAACCAGCCGCTGGCGACGGTCTATTACCTGAAGGAGGACCTCAGGCAGATCTGGATGCAGCCGGACAAGCAGACCGCCCGGCAGGTGCTGGAAGACTGGCTCCGGCGCGCCGAGGCGTCGTGCATCAAGGTGCTGCAGCAGTTCGCGGGGACGCTGGCGATGTATCGGACGGGCATCCTGGCGTACTACGATTACCGGATCTCGACCGGCCCCTTGGAGGGGACCAATAACAAGATCAAGACGATGCAACGGCAGGCCTACGGCTACCGCGACGAAGAGTTCTTCATCCTCAAGATTTACGCCCTTCACGAGGCCAAGTACGCTTTAGTCGGATGAACCCGTTTATCCAGTACACCGTACTGGATTACGGGTTCAGCCGCCGTTCCCGACCGCCGGGAGGTTCGCGTAAGTTGCGAATCGGCTTTGAGTTATGAGTGGGCGCTACAGGACTTGAACCTGTGACCCCCAGCGTGTCGAAAGGCGTTTCCCAACCGCCGAAAAGCCACGAAACCCTTATCAATAGTAGAGTTTACGCTCATCGGAGGTGGTTTGCAA
>DASPXY010000585.1:0-8325 GCA_035637055.1 Gemmataceae bacterium
TCAGCAACCCGTTCCAACCGCTGCCGACGCTGTTGCCTTCCCTGCTGACATGGCACGGCGGTCTCGTCGCTCACCTCGCCCAGGCGGCCTATGAGGAACGGTCCCTCCCTCAAGGCACGCTGGCTCCCGCTGCTGTCGCAGTGCTCGCTGACGCCCTGGAGGAAAGGGATCTCGCGGCCGAAACACTGCTGACGCACCTGCGTGGCAACGGGCCGCACGTGCGGGGGTGTCATGCCGTGGACGCCCTTCTCGGGCGGGGGTAGGGCTGCCTTGCACCTCAGCCGGTAAGCCGTTCCCAATTCAGAGGAGGATTCGGGTGTCATGCTCGCCGTGGACAAGATCGAAGTCGGCAAGTGCTACTATCGCAAGCAGGGGCTGACGGTCGGCGTGCGCAAGGTGGAGCGGCTCGACGCTGCCGACGTCGCTTACCAGGTGCTGGCGGGTTCGCAACGCAAGCGGGGCAGTCACCAGCGCACGCGGCTGAAGAAGTTCGCGCGGTGGGCCGAAGGCGAGGTCGAAGAACTGCCCGACTACCGCCACCTGCACGGCTGCAAGCAGTTCGCGACGTTTGTGATGCGCAATACCCGCGGCGAACCCATCCTTCGCTGCGACGAGCGCAAGGCGTGGTTCTACCTGCGCAAGGGCTATGCGGTCGCGGTCGAACCGGGTGTGCTCCAGTACACCGACGCGAGGACGGAGAAGCGTCTGGAGGAACTGTACCGCGGCGAGTTCAGCGACTTCTTCCTGGCGGTCAAGAACGACCGCTGCGTGGTTTGCGGCCAGAGGGATGGCCTGACGCGCCACCACGTTGTCCCCAAGCGCATGAAGCCCAAACTACCGCGGCTGGATCGGTCGTGCCTGTCGAACGTCCTGTTCGTATGCCTGGACGGCCACGCGCGCTACGAGCGGACGCCAGAGCCCGAGGTCGAACTGGGCGACGACCCGCTGGCCTTCTGTCGATGCTGGCAGGCCCACTTCCTGGAGGTGATGCGGCCCCAGTTCTTGCCGGCGGGCTGGGATGTTGTCTCGGTCAAGAACCTCGACGGCGTTCGTCAGGGAGAGGAAATGCCGTGAGCGCAGCGTTGTCGGTACGCGAGGTGCTCCTTGGTCTATCGCCGGAGAAGAACGCAGAGGGAAGGCCGTTCGATCCAGGCGGCTGGTCCGCAGACCTATTGAGAGAGGAGGCCGTGCGATGAAGAAGGTGACCATCTGCCAGCGCCCCGCGTGACAGGGCAGCGAACTCAGCCGCCTTGGGGCGGAAAGATCAGCCGCAGCGTCAGGGCGTCGGTCGGCGCGATTTCGCTCGCCTGGCGCAGCACTTCTTCGATCCCCCACTCCACCGCGAGGAACCTGCCCGAAAGGACATCGGCGCGTCCCGAAGCCAGCAGCACGACCATCTCGCCCGCACGTTCCGGCGGCACGTCCTCGCCCCGCGCGAACAACTCGGCGAACCAGGGCAGCCACCGCCTGGCCTCCTCAGAGTCCAGAACCGACTCGGCCAGCGCGGTCCGCACGGTGCCCGGCTGGATCGCGAAGACGCTCACGCCAGTCCCCTGTACCTCGGTCGCCAGGTTCTCGGTGAGCCGGATCAGGGCAGCCTTGGAGGTAACATAAGCCGAGAGGTAGGGGATGGCCCTCGTCCCCGCCCCGCTGGCCACATTCACGATGCGGCCTCGCCGCCGCCTGAGCATGCCTGGCAGCACGGCCCGGCTGCACAGCAGCGGTCCTCGCAGGTTCACCTCGACGCACCGCCACCATTCGTCCGGGTCGGAGTCCGCCAGAGGCCCAATCGGACCGCCGCTGCCCGCGTTGTTGACCAGCAAGTCGACCGGCCCCAACGGACGTTCGACTGCTGCCACCGCGGCCTCGACGGCGACCCGGTCCGTCACGTCGGCAACGCAGGCCAGAGCACGGCTGCCTGTGGCGGTGATGCCCGCGACCGTTTCGGCGAGTTGTTCCGGGGAGCGGGCCAGCACGGCCACGGCCGCCCCTGCCTGGGCGAGGGAGCGTGCGATGGCCTGGCCGATCCCGCGTCCCCCACCCGTCACCAGGGCCACTTGACCCGATAGCTCGATCGGTTCGCTCATGCACGCGCCCCTCCGACCCACGCTTGCAGAGGCAACATGGTCCAGACGTGTGCGGGTCGCACGAACCAGTCCCTCCTCGTTTGACGCAGGAGGAAGTCGAAAAGGTTCGTCCCGAGACTGCCTACTACCGGGGCTGCTCGGCCGCAGGGTCGGCGAGGCTACCCAGATGGTTCTCGTCAGTGAAGACGAGCGATTCGGAGTTCACACAGAACCGCAAGCCCGTGGGCAGTGGGCCGTCCTCGAAGACGTGGCCCAGGTGGGCGTCGCAACGGCTGCACAGGATCTCGGTACGGACCATCCCGTGGCTGCCGTCGCTCTCTGTAGCGACGTTCGCGGCGGCGATGGGCTGGAAGAAACTGGGCCAGCCGGTGCCCGAGTGGAACTTGCCGCTCGATGCAAACAGCGGAAGCCGACAGCAGATGCAGGCGTATACGCCTTGCCGTTTGTTGTCGAGCAGGTTGCCGCAGAAGGGTCGCTCCGTGCCCTTGCCGCGGGCGATGCGATACTGCTCCGGCGTGAGTTGCTCGGCCCACTCGGCGTCCGTCTTGACGACCTTGGCGACCTCAACGGGGCCGACCAGTTGCCCTTGGCGGTTGAAGACCTTCACACGCACGTTCACCTCCTGCAACAGGATCAGGCAGCTGCCAAAACTTCGTATGCCTCGCTTCCCCGTCATTCTACGCAGACGCCGCGGCAAGGCGTCCCGTGGGACCAGCCGTTCCGCAGGTTGACGAGGTCGATGAGGGTCTCTGTCAACGGGTCTTGCCGGTTATGGTGCTGCTCCGAAAAACTCCGCGTGTTGATCACCCTGGCACAGCAGACCAGCACGCACCCAATGGCAGGCCAGGGCGAGGCGCACGGCATCAGCAAGATGGAGGCGGTCCGCAGAACCCTCGGTGAGATGGGCCACGACGCGACTCCCTCCAGAAGCAACACGCGGAAACGAGCGAGAGGCGTTCATCAACGACTTCCTCGCCCAGGCGTTTCCGACCCCGTACCGCTTTGGCACTGGCGATGCCACAGACACTGCCAGCAATCGTGGCGGGCAACTTGACGTAGTCGTCGAATATCCCTTTGCCCCGTCGATTCCAGCCGGGGGAAAGACGAAACTGTTTCTCGCTGCAGGCGTCGCCGCCGTGATAGAAGTGAAGTCCGATGTTGCAGGGCAGTGGAGCGAAGTTGTCAGAACCGCGACCCAACTTGCGCCAGTTCAGCGTCCACTGGACCGCGGCGGTGGGCTTGTGCTTGGGAACCAACCCGGTCCGAGGATTCCGCTGTTCGTGGCCGGATGCACAGGCTGGAAGCAACAGGATACGGTGGCGTCCTCCAAGCCGAGGTGTTTGCCTGTCGGCGTGAACACGTCCGGGACTACTTGGTTGACCGTTGCGCCTGAAGTCACCCGGACACAGGCAAGTTCAAGATTCCAGCCCATGTGCTTGCTCTCCCCGCCGCCGAGACAACTGGCTCAGCGGCAACAGCCAGCAGGGCAGGAGTGCCCACACCGTCGCCAAGGACGTGACGGCTGCGATGGTCGCGGCCTATCCCGTATGCCCACGGTCCATGACCAGTTCAACGCCCGTCAAGTGGGCCGACTCGTCCGACGCCAGGTAGAGGATGGTCTGCGCGACCTCGTTGGCAGCGAAGAACTGCTGTGAGGGCACCGCGCCGGCCATCGCCGCGAACGCCTCCTCGGTTCCGCCGTGTTCAGCGACCAGCCCGCGGAAGAAATCCACGGTCTGCCACATCGGCGTCTTGACGCCACCTGGCGTGACGACGTTGACCCGGACGCCGTTCTTCGCGTCCTGGCACTCGATGGCGGCGATCTTGGAGAACAAGCGGACCGCGGCCTTGCTCGCCCCGTAAGCACTCGCGCCGGCGAACGGCTTGATGCCGGAGACGGACGCGACGTTGACGATGCTGCCGCCACCACCTGGCTGCATGGCCCGGATGCCATACTTGGTCCCGAGAAAGACGCCGTCGAGGTTCACAGAGAGTACCTGACGCCATTCGTCCAACGACGTGTCGGTGACGGGCTTGGCGAATGACACGCCGGCGTTGTTGACGACAATGTCAAGCCGCTGGTGGGCCGCCCGAATGTGCTCCGTCGCCTGCTGCCAAGTCGCCTCGTCCGCGACGTCCAGGCGCAGCGGCGTGGCCTTGCCACGGCGAGACATGATCTCGGCGGTGACGGCCTGGACAGCTTGTTCGTTGAGGTCGGCGGCGAAGACCGTGGCCCCCTCGCTCGCCAGCAGGGCGGCAGTGGCCCGGCCAATGCCTGACCCGGCACCCGTGACGAGGGCTACCTTCTCCTGGACTCTTCCGAGGCTCATCCGTTACGGCACCTTTCGCTGGTTGGGGAAGGGTGGAAGTTCGGCACGCTGAAGGCCGTCGTACGCATCCGGCGACCTGGTGATGCCGCCTTGCCGACAGGACGCGTCACCGAAACCGCAAGTTCTGGTCGCCGAGAAGCACGCTCTCGATCCGTCGCGCCGGCTGTTGTCGGTTGCCACTGACTACCGAACGGCTTCTGTTGCTCGCCGGCAAGAGAGCGGGATCGAGGACGACATCCGGACTTTCGAGCCAAGCCAGCGCGTCGGCCTGGGCGACCTCAAGGAAGACTATCTCCGAGCACGCGCCCTGTCGAGCACCTGTGGCCTGGTTGATCGCGCCGTTGAGTTCCGCGGCGTGACCGCCATGAGAGGAACCCAACTCGGACTGAAGGGCGCGCAACTGCTTAATCGCCTGCCGGAGCAACGCGTCGGAGGCGGCTTGCGACAGATGACCACCCTGCTTGTGGCTCTGCAGCGTGATCGCGGTGGTCGACTTCGCGGTCGCAGCGGGCGTGGTCGGATGGCTCTGGGCCTGGCCAGCCGTTGCCCCCGGGTGGTGATGGTGTTGAGGGTGGAGGGCGTGGAGGGCCTGCCTGAGGTCGTGCAGCGCCTTGACGCGCAACCCCTTGTAATCGTGGTTGGCCTTGTGCAGCAAGGCTTCGACCGCGTGGAGCTTGGCGACGGTGTGGATGTGGTGGTGCGTCGCTTGGGTCGTTTTCGTCCCGTGGGTTGGTGTCGTGTTGTGGGTTGGTGTTGTCTTGTGGGTCGATGTTGTCCCATGAGACGGTGTCGTCTTGTGGGTCGAACTGCTCGCCTGCGGGGGTTTGGTGGGCTTCGTGTGCTGGGCAGCCGCGGGGGCGCTGACCAGGGACAACCCGGCCAGCAAGCCGGCAGCCAGGGCCGGCGCGCAAACACTCCGACGGATCCGCATGTGCTTCTCCCTGGGGAGAGAACCTCTTCTCCGGCCGGGGAAGGTCGCCAGGCCGGGCGCCCCGGCCGCAAAACCGTGTCCTCCGCAGCGTTGAGGGGGCGAAGGGATCCCGCGGAGCGGCCATTGTGGAAAGACTAGCATGAAATGCGCAACCTGGGGGCGGAAATGCCTCACTCGCCTCACCACCACGTGCTTGCTGCGCGCCGGACCCCTACCTATCCCTGCAGGAACAGGGGAAACCGGGGATTCAGGGGACAGCGCTCCGGAACTGCTCTCTGTGGTGAGGCTTGTGCCGTCCCCTGTTTTAAAAGGGGTCAAGTTTACTGCCCTGATGACGGGGCGCCAGGACGGGCAATTCAAAGGCGATCCCGCTACCAGCATCGCGGAGACGTTCGAGAACCAGGGCGCACTGAAAAAGAAACTGGCCCTTGAGTTCGCTGGCATGTCGGGGCTGGAGATGAGGGTGGAGGGCCAAGGCTCGGGGGCGTTAATTCGGGTATTTAAGACAAAGGACACCGTTTATCAGTTGATTGTCGAGGCGTTTCCACCCACAAGGCTTGAGGAAGTGGAGGGGGATGCGCGGCGGTTCTTTGAGTCGCTGAAGACTCCACAGCAGGAGCGGGACTGAAAAGGAGGTGTGCGGAGACGGAGCCGAGCCGAATCAAGAGGCCGCAGCCGACCGGGCCAGCACTCCCTGGCTGCTCACCCCACCTCATGCCCCTCCCCCTTCATCGCCTCGACGAACGCATCCGCCCACCAGACGGGGCTGTCGCCCTCGGGCATGACCAGTGGCTTCATCGTCGCCATGTACTCGTCAAACTCCCGCCGGTCGAAGGCGACGTGCCGCAGCCGCAGTTCGCTGAGGATGGAGGCAAGGAAGCGCTCGTGAAGGAACTCCTCAGGGTAGTAGGACATGACGCCGGCTCCTGCAGGGCTGAAGTGGGCGGGCAAGGTGAAGTGTACCGCTCCGGCAGGGCGGGCGCCAGGTCGGTAGCGGGAGTTGCCCCTCGGCGCGCCCCGCCGCACCACATCCCCGACGACGTGCGTTACCGCCCCAAGAGGTCACGAAGGCCCTGGAGAGGGCCTCGGTTGAGCGTTTGATAGGACTCCTTGCGGACCACTCGCCCCTGAGCGTCGAACCAGACGGCCACGGCCACTGCATCGCCGATCCACACCTCACGCCCGATGAAGAACTGCCGGTTGAGATCCGGCCTGTTGGGATCAATCGTCCAGAGGCCAGCCTCCTCGTCGGGAATCCGGCTGTAGTTGCCGGACGGGCCGCCCAGGAGGTTCTCGACTTCCTGAAGCGTCATCCCGGCCCGGAGACGGCGGACGTTCGCCTCCGTAACACCAGGTTGCCAGAGTAGCCGCTCCGTCACCCCCAGCGCCAACACCACCACTGTCAGCGCGATGCCGACCCACGCCACCCGCCGCGTCCAGCGCTTCATGGTCTGTGCCCTCCCTCGTGGTCAGGACTTGCCCCCAACCGCAGGAGTGGTAGAACACGCCTGCCGGCGCTCTTGGCCGGCACGCTCTGGGGCCTGAGTCTAGCTTGGTGCCTTGCACCGTGGGCGGTGTTGCGCCGCCCGAGCGTTCGGCCCATCGCACAGCAGCAGGAAGGCTGTTTCAGACCCGCGGCAGATGACCAGGTGACGAGGTGACCAGGTGACCGGAGCAAGCCGTGTCACCGTGTCACCGTGTCACCGTGTCACCGTGCCACCGGGTCACCGTGTCATCTTCAAGGGCCCGAGAGCCTTCCTCCTCCCAGGTCACGCGGTAGACGCCCCGGAGCAGCGAGGGCCGCCTGGAACAGTCCGGGCGGCCTTCTGTCGTCATGGCTTCTGCCTTCCGAGGCTACAACCCCGAGCCATTTCGCCAGCGACAGGCCAGCCATGCACCCCGCCCGGAAGGCCAGCAGCGTCTCGACCGGGGACAGCCAGCGGCGATGGCGTGGGGTACTCACGACCGCGTAACTCCCACTCCGCTGACTACCCCCAGCGGTTGGGAGAGCACGGCGCGGGCCGCCGACTGATCACCAAGCCGCGACGCCAACGTCGCCAGGGCCAGTTCCTTCGGCAGACACTCGGAGAACTTCAGGCCGTCCAGGGCCGCCGCCTCCACCTGGGGCTCCATGCTGGAGGCGTCCGCTTCGGCCAGCCGCCGCACAGCCTTCTCCACGCTACCCACGTTCTCCGCCCCCTCGACCGTGATCGCGAGGGCGTCGTGGCCTGGCTGATTCAGGAACACAACTTTTTCCACGGGGTCAACCCCGCCGTCGTCGCGTCGTTGTTGCGGACGGATCCGACGATCGCTCCTCAACTCAGCGGTCTGGAATGTGTGCGGCCGTGGCTGTGGGATCTGGGGCCACGTGTCTACCGCGTCTACGCCTGCAAGTTCCACAAGCGATCCGCCGCGATAGCCTTTTGAACGCCCCCTGGCCACGATCCGGAATCCGGGGAAACGGGCCTCCGATCACTTTTTCATAGTATTATGGAATAGTGAAATGAGGGCGCGCTATCGTGGAACCTGTCCCATCCTGCGAAGTCAGCGACCACAGCCCCGCGGAGCGCCCGCTCCCGGCCGCTTCACCGGCACGCACGAGCGGTTCGCGGCCAAGCTGAAATACCAGGACATCGAACTGCTCATCAACGTCGATGGCAAGAAGGATTACACGTTCACCTTCGAGGACTGAACGTCATGGCCGGACGGCAACTCCTGTTCGATCAGGCGATGCAGGGCCACGCGCAGGGTGCTGCTGCGGTTGAACTCGACGCCGGCTGCGGGCTCCGCGAGGTGGGCAGTCAGGGCGTCGAGCAGTTCCAGTTCGGCGGCTGACAGCCTGAAGCAGATTGGGTATGTCCTCCCGAGGGCCGCGCCAACGCCAACGAGGATCTCGATCACGCCGCCGCCTCAATACTTCATCCGGCTCATCGTTGGGCTACCGCAGGGACGCCCGGCGCGGTAAAATAAAGACAGG
>DASPXY010000586.1:0-5137 GCA_035637055.1 Gemmataceae bacterium
CGACGCGGGGCTGATCCCGATGATGTACCCGGACTACCAGCTCGTGGACAAGCCGGGGACGCGCGAGCGGTTCGAGCAGGCGTGGGGCCGCGAGCTGGACCCGGAGCGCGGGCTGACGGTCACCGAGATCATCGCCTCGGCGCTGCACGGCGGCGTGCGCGGGATGTACATGATGGGCGAGAACCCGTTCCTGTCGGACCCGAACATCAACAAGGTCCGCAAGGCCCTCTCCGCCCTGGAGTTCCTTGCGGTGCAGGACATTTTTCTGACCGAAACCGCCGAGTTCGCCGACGTGGTGCTGCCGGCCGCGTCGTTCCTGGAGAAGACCGGCACCTACACCAACACCGACCGCCGCGTGCAGATCGGCCGTCAAGCGTTGCAGCCTCCCGGCGAAGCACGGCCGGACTGGCAGGTGTTGTGCGATCTGGCGACGCGCCTTGGCTACCCCATGCAGTATCCATCGCCGGAGGCGGTCTTCGCCGAGTTCGCCGATCTCACACAGAGCTATCGCGGCTTGACGTATGAGCGCCTCGGCAGCACCGGCAAGCTCTGGCCCTGTCCGGATCCGGAGCGAACCGATGGGACGGCGGTGCTTTTCGGCGACGGCTTCCCGACGGCGAACGGGCGCGGCAAGTTCGTGCCGTGCGCGTTCGCGCCGGCGAAGGAATTGCCCGATACGGAATTTCCTCTGGTGCTGAACACGGGCCGCTTGTTGGAGCACTGGCACACCGGCACGATGACACGTCGAGCCGTCGCCCTGGCGGCGTTGCAACCGGGGCCGTTCGTCGAAATCCACCCTGACGATTTGACGCGATTGGGGATCGCAGATGGGGCGATAGTGACGGTGCGGTCGCGGCGTGGGACCATTGAGCTACCGGCGCGAGCCAGCGCCGCGGTGCCGCCGGGGAGTGTCTTCATCCCGTTCCACTTCCGCGAGGCGGCTGCCAACGTCCTCACGATCGACGTTCTCGATCCGTATGGCAAGATCCCCGAGTTCAAGTTCTGCGCGGTGCGCGTTGAGCCCGTTCCGCCGACGTCTGTATAAGCCTCGGTCCGTTGGTGTTCCGAGCAGGCCAACATTTCCATAACGGTGAGCAGGGCCAACGCTAACTTGCTCCGCCTTGCCCGCGACGGCAACGTCGGCGTATACTCCGGGCGATGTGTTGCCGATGACAAACGAGCGACGAGGTGCGCATGGGCGTTTTCGATCAGACCGCGCGCTTCGCGTCCCAGGCCGACCCGCAGACTGTCAGCCGCCGCGTGTTGGCAAAAACAAAGGCGCCGCTGGCGTTCCAGGAGTGGGCGGACACGCGCACGCTGCCGCAACCCGGCGGCACCGATCGGACTGCCGACCTCGTCGCGATCCTCGCGGACGCCGCAGTCCCCGAGCGCCCCTGGCTGCTGGCGTTGGAGTTCCAGACCCGACACGATCCCGATAAGCTGGAGGTGACGCTCGAAGAGGTGGCTCGCCTGCGCCTGCACGGTCGCCACGGTCAGGAACGACGCGGTAAGTACCTGGTGTTGGCCGGATTGGTGTACCTGCGTGGACAATGTCCGGAGTCGGCGCTGGACATGACGCTGCCCGAAGGGTTCGGGACGCGCCACACCGCTCTCGTCTGGAACGTCGAGGAAGACAGCGCTGACGCGGCGTTCACCGCTGTCGAGACGGGACAGGCAACCTGGGGACTCCTGTTCTGGGTGCCGCTGATGGCGGGCGCTGGCGAGCCCGCGGTGATTGCGCGGTGGAAGCAACTGGCGTCGGCCATTGCGGACGGACGCCGACGGGGCAATCTGGGCATGGTGGCCCTGGTATTCGCGGAACTGGCCGGGCGCTACGCCGCCTGGAAAACCGGCCTGGAGGATTTTGACATGACCGAATCGCAAGTCGTCAACAGTTGGATCGAGGAAGCCGTGACTCGGAAGGAACTGGAAACTACCCAGCAGTTTCTCTTGTGGCTTCTGCAGAAGCGGTTCCCTGGACAGGTATCGCCTGAAGCGGTCCAGACGATCAACGCTCAGCCCAGTCTGGCCATGCTGAAAGACTGGCTTGACCAGGCCTATCAAGTCGCGTCGATGGCCGATTTCGTCCGAATCTTGCGGACCTGACCATGACCGAGTCGCAAGTCGTCAACAGTTGGATCGAGGAAGCTGTCACCCGCCAGGGACTGGAAAGCGCGCGGGAGTTCCTCCTGTCGCTGCTACAGATTCGCTTCCCTGGACAGGTACCGCCTGAAGTGGTCGAGACGATCAATGCGCAGCCCAGCCTCGCAATGCTGAAGGACTGGTTTACGCAGGCCAGTCAAGTAGCCTCGATGGCCGATTTCATCCAGATCTTGCGGGCCTGAGGAGGATCGCGTCCGCTCTTGTTGACCGTCGCGAACGCCCGCACCATCGACGTTCCCGATCCGTACGGTAAAATTCCCGCGTTCAAGTTCAGTCCGGTGCGCGTCGCTCTATTTCGCCGTTGTTCTCTTGACCGCGGCGAAACGGGGCGCTCGCGCTGCATCCGACCCCTCACGAGAACGCATCCATGAGTGTGACCGCATACATCGGCCTGGGCAGCAACGTCGGCGACCGGCAGGCGAACCTCGATCGCGCCACCGAAGCGCTGCAGGAAGCGTCGCAGATCGAGGTGACGCAGGTTTCCTCTTATTACGAATACGACGCCGTCGGCGGCCCGCCGGGGCAGAGTCCCTACCTCAACGCCGTCATCGAAATCCAGACGGAACTGAGTCCGGAAGACGTCCTGGCGCTGCTGCTCAACATCGAGCAGCGCCTCGGACGGGTGCGGCGCGAGCGGCACGGTCCGCGGACCCTCGACCTCGACCTGCTGCTCTACGACGACCAGATCCGCAAGGGCCCGGACCTGACGCTTCCGCACCCCCGCATGCACGAGCGTGCCTTCGTCCTCGAACCATTCGCCGAGATTGCCCCCGACGCCGTTCACCCTGTGCTCGGCAATACCATTGGGGAACTCTGGGAGATGCTCGAACCGGAGGACGAAGACGAAGAGGACGAGGACGAACACGGTATCGCCGCCGAGCCACGGCGCGAGGGCGCCCCGCGAACGCAATCGCTGGGCCGGGAGTTGGAGGGGCAGACGGCCCTGGTGACCGGCTCGACGAGCGGAATCGGCCGCGCCATCGCGCTCGAACTGGCGGCGGCGGGCGCTCGTGTCATCATCCACGGCCGGCGCGCCGAGGCGGCGGCAGCGGTCGCCGACGAGGTCGTTTCCCTCGGCGCGACGGCCTTTGTCGCCCTGGGCGATCTGATTCAGCTGGAGGAGTGTCGCCGGCATTGTTCACCGGCGAGTCGGGGGACTGGCCGTTCGCCGACAAGTTGCGCGAGCTGTTCGAGGTCGATGTGCTGGCCGCGGTGCTGATGTCCCGCGACGTCGGGCGGCGCATGAAGGAGCACGGCGGCGGCGTGATCCTGAACATGGGTTGGGACAAGGCGGACACCGGCATGGACGGCCATACCGCTCAGCTGTTCGCGGCCACCAAGGGGGCGGTCATGGCTTTCAGCAAGAGCCTGGCCGTGCAACTGGCGCCGGAGGTGCGCGTCAACTGCCTGGCGCCGGGATGGATTCGCACCGCCTGGGGAGCCAGCGCCTCGATCGGCTGGCAGGAGCGTGTCCGCCGCGAAACACCGCTGGAGCGCTGGGGCGAACCGGAGGATGTCGCAGCCGCCGCGCGCTGGCTGGTTTCGCCGGCGGCGGCCTTCATCACTGGCCAGATCATCCGCGTCAACGGCGGTACGGTGCGCTGAACCGTGAGCCGTGAACCGGGAAAGGACAGGTCACGACCATGAAAGAGCTTGTCCGGAAACTTGCGGGACAGATGGGACTCACCCAGGCGCAGGCGCGGGAGTGCCTGCAACACGTTCTGGATGGAATCGTCGATAGCCTCCTGACGGAGCGACACATCCGGCTTGGGACGTTCGGCAGTTTCGAGGTGAAGACGCGCAAGGGCCGCACGGCGCGCAATCCGCGCACCGGCGCCAAGTTGGACATCCCGCCGCGGGCCGTGGCCACCTGGAAACCGGGCCTGGAAGTGCGCGAGCGCATCGCCCAGCTGGCACAGGTGCCGCCGCAGGGCGCGGTGGCCCCGCCGGACACCGGCGCTCCCCCCGCCGGCGATCAACCGTGAGGGTTACGGGCAGGTGTTCGGCGGGGCCTGGTAGGGAAGCACTGGATTGCAGTACCCACTGTCACATCAGGGACCGTTCGGGTTGTAGTCGAACTGCAGTGACTCGGTCAGCCATTCGTAGCAGTACGGGTTCCGCGAAGCCGTCTGGAAGTCGCGCACCCGGAAGGAGCCATTGTGCGGCTTGCCATCGGGGGAACCACTATCCCCCGTGCCCGGATGTCCGGCCAACCGCAACACCGTATGGGCGCGCTCGTGGATGATCGTCAGCGAGCGGCTCTTGCCGTCCGGGTTGAACAGCGGATCGAAGTAGCGCCACGAAAAATGCATGGTCGGCTCGAACGTCACCGTGTCCGTCCAGGCGACGAAGAAGCCAGCGTTCTCCACCGGGGGCGGCGAGCCCGGCGGGTGGAACACTTTCGGGAACTTGACATCCAGGCTCCGCCGCAGCGCCGCGAAACTCCGGCTCAGGATGAACAAATTACTCCCACTGACCACGCTTCCCGCCTGGCCGGCGGGACTGGTCGGATCCAGTGTGAAGTCGATGTGGAAGATCTTGTTGAGGGCCTCCAGGGCAATCGGCAGCGGCGAACGTTGCATGAACGGTGCGAAGGAAAGCCTGGTGAGCACCTCGTCGAGGAACTGCCTGGCGCGGACGAGGTCGGCCTTGATAATGTCGATCTGCTCGTCGCTGAAACCGGTGAAGTCCGAATCGTCGGTGGCAGTCGCGGTCGCAGCCAGGGCGGCGCGCGTCTGCGGACCGACGATGCCGTCGGGGTTCAGGTTGGCGGCCTCCTGAAACTCGCGCACCCGGCCGTCGGTCAACGAGCCGAAGATCCCATCGGGGTCCAGACGGTCCAGCAGCGTCGGCCGACGGTTCAGGTCGCGCTGAAGTCCCTGCACGTCCGGCCCGGCCATACCGATACGGAGAAGGCGTGACACAAGTCTCTCCTTGTGAAAATTCGGTAAACTGTGTGGGTAGGTTCCAGGGG
>DASPXY010000587.1:0-3045 GCA_035637055.1 Gemmataceae bacterium
AGGAACACGTTGGCCTGCAGGCTGGCCAGCCCGGCGCGCACGAAATCGAGGGAATCGAGTTGGCCGTTATTCTGCGCCGGGGCGGGGGGGTGGCGACTTTCAGGAGGAGTGCTCATGGGCAGTGCTCCGTTACCTCCCAGCGCGAAGGGAGTGGCTGGGGTGTTGACGATGTCTGCTTGCAAAGTGGTGACCAGGGTGGTCGCTTCATCGACCAACGCTTGCGACACGTTCTGGGCGAGCAGCGCCGCGGCCAGGTGCCCCACGAAGCGATCGAAGAGGGGCTGGGTGATGGCCAGGTGCTCGTGGATGGTTTTCATGTTGCGGCCCCTGGACGCGGCCGGGCCGCCCAGCATCGCCGTGAAGAACTGGGTATGGCGCTTGCGCAACCAGTCGCGGTTGGTGCGCGCGAAGAAAGGGCCAAGCTCCGCATCGGCGAAGAGACGCTCATCGAAATGCTCCACGACGGCGATGATCGCTGCCTTGCCGCCGAGACGGTCGTAGAGGCTCTGTTCCTTGGCAGCATCGCTCGTTGGCGTCACAGCAATTCCCTTGTGGTGAGTGGTGAGTGGTGAGTGGTGAGTGGTGAGTGAAGAAAGTACCCGTTCTTGTCTTCACTCACTACTCACCACTCACCACTCACCCACCCGTGCAATCGACAGTCCGCTCGGTGTCGAGGATCAACAGCAGCCGGTCGTTCAACTTGTAGACACCGCGGATCAACTCGCGGGCGATGCCGCGAAGCGTCTCCGGCGGACGCTCGAAGAGTTGTCCCGATACTTCCAGAACATCGCCGATTTCATCAACCAGCAAACTGACCGCGCCGTCATCGGTCCGCACGACGATGTTCACGGGCAACTCGTCCGGGCGGCGGTCGGGAAACTCCAGGCGACGGCGGAGATCGATGGCGGTCACGATCTGCCCGCGCAAGTTGATCAGGCCACGCACCACCGGAGGGGCGAGCGGCACCCGCGTCATCTGCTGGCAGCGGATGATCTCCTGCACCACCAGGACGTCCAGGCCGAAGTAATGGCCGTTCACGTAGAACGTGCAATACTGGCGTACGTCCGGCATGGCTCAGGCCTCCACGGGCACCGCCTGGGACGGCGCCACACGGGGCGGGCCACCCGCCGGCTCGCCGAAGAAGTCCGGGTCGGCCGAGCGAATGAACCCCTCCACGTCGAGGAACTCCGTGACGCGCCCCTGGACCACTGCCGTAAATAACACTCCCGGGCGGCTGGCGGGGGCGCGCGCCACCACCGTTTCCTCGACAATGTCGAGGATGCTATCCACCATCAGGCCGACGCGCTGCTCCTTGCCGGCGTAGACGACCACCTGGACCGTCTCGCTTTCCGTCCCTGGGGACACGTCAGCTTCGCGAGCCGACAGACGCCTCGCCCTTCCGTCCTGGTGGCGGCCGTTGCGTGACCGCCGGCGGTGCTGGCGCAGGGCCCGCGAAACGTCGATCAGCGGTAGGATCTCGCCGCGATACTGCACCACGTCGATCGGTCCGACCCGTTCCAAGGCGGCGCGCGGGAACTCCTCCAGGCGGGCGACGAGCGACAGCGGAATCGCCATGCGGCTGCCGTCGCGCGTCGTGAACACGAGGAGAGACTGACGGTCGGCGGCCGCGCTGGCTTCGCTGGGCGGCTTCTCGCTCAGACCACGTTCGCGGGCCGCGGAAACGACCTGCGCGCGCTGCGCCAGTCCCAGCACATCGAGGATCAGGGCCACCCTGCCGTCGCCCATGATGGTTGCGCCGGCGAACACCTCGATGCCCTTGAGCTGTTTCTGCAACGGCTTGACGACGATCTCCTCGGTGTCGTGGATCGCATCGACCACCAGACCAAACTGGCGGTCGTCCGCTTGCAGGACGACGATGTTGATCTCCTCCGTGGTGGATGGTGGATGGTGGATGGTGGATGGTGAAGCAGGGTTCAAGCCCACGGGCCGCGGCCCGTGGGCTTCTTCACGAGCCACTAACCACTGACCGCTGTCCACTCCAAGTTCGCGATTGAGGTACACCAACGGCAGCAGGTTTCCGCGCAGCCGGTACACCGGCGTACCCTGGATCAACTCGACGCCGCGCTGCACCGCCTCGCCCTCCAGGCGAACCAACTCCAGGAGGTTGACCTGGGGCAGGGCATAACGGTCGCCACCGCTGGTGATCGTCAGCGCCGGGATGATCGCCAGGGTCAGCGGGATCTTCATCTTGACCGTGGTGCCGCGCCCGCGCCGGCTATCGATGTCCACCAGGCCGCCAATCTTCTCGACGTTGGCGCGCACGATGTCCATGCCGACCCCGCGCCCCGAGAACTGCGTCACCCGCTCCGCCGTCGAGAAGCCCGGCAGGAACACCAGGTTGATCAGTTCGTGGTCAGTGAGGTGCTCGGCCTGCTCCGACGTGATCACCTTGTTCTGAATGGCCTTCTCGCGGACGCGCTCCGGATCGATGCCGGCGCCATCGTCGGTGATCTCAATGATGACCTTGCCGCCCTCATGCGAGGCATAGAGCGAGAGGCGGCCCTCCGAGGACTTGCCGCAGGCCACGCGCTCCTGGGGCGGCTCGATGCCGTGATCGACGGCGTTGCGAATCAGGTGCGTCAGCGGATCACGGATGGCCTCGACAATGGTCCGGTCCAGTTCCGTATCGCGCCCGCCCATCTCGATGCGCACGCGCTTGTTGCAGGCCGCCGCCAGATCGCGGACTAACCGGGGGAACTTATTCCAGATATTACCGATCGGCTGCATCCGCGTCTTCATGACGTGGACCTGCAGTTCGGTGGTCAGCAGATTGAAGCGCTGCACCGTGCCCAGGAAGCCGGCGTCCTGCTGCGACGTGCTGAACTGCATGATCTGGTTGCGCGCCAACACCAGTTCGCCGACGAGGTTCATCAACTTGTCGAGCAGGCCGACATCGACACGAATGGCGCTGTCCGAGACGGCCGGAGCCCGGACCGGCTCCGCCTCCGAGGACGCCCCCTCCAGCGCTGCCGGCGAGAGCACGAGACTTGGGGGGTTGAACGGGTTCATGCCGCCGCTCTCGCC
>DASPXY010000588.1:0-2259 GCA_035637055.1 Gemmataceae bacterium
CGGCAGCCAGGTGAGCGCGCGCCGAAGGCGGGACATAGCCCGCGTGGTGTACCGCGCGGGGACGCGGGGCGTCAAGGGAGGTGCTCGGGAGCTCAGGTGCTGGCGATTTCGCCGATTGAAAAAAGCTCGGCTTGACCTTCAAAGGCGACGGTAGGCTGGGCCTCGCGGCCGCATCGCGGTGACGTAGACCGCGCGTTCGATTTGGTTCACCGTAAACAGGATTCGCCATCCTCCAACTCTTGAGGAGCGGAGCCCTCTTACGCCGGTCAACGTCTTTGACAAGCGCGGGTCATGCGGGTCGGCTTCCAGTTGCCGAAGTCGGCTCACAATTCGGCGCTCGGTTCGGACGTCCAGGCGTTGGAGCGCCTTCTCCGCTGGGCCCGCCAAGCGGACGGTGTAACTCACCCCTTGCGCCGAGCCTCATACTCCCTCAATGTCACGAAGTCACCGCGTCCAATCGCGTCAATGCCCTCCTGAACGGCAACGAGATCCTCCATCGATAGGGGCTCGTCATCGACCGTCCCATCGGCGACCACCGTTCCCCGCGCACCATTGCGGAGTCGCTCAAGGAGACGCTCAGCCGCGACTAGCTCGCTTTCTGGCAACTCGTCGATGAGTCGGTGCAGCCTATCCTTGGTCGTCACCATTTCCTCCCTATGCGCAAAGGCGCTTTGAAGTGCGCTACGGAGCTGCCTCCGGCCTCAGCACCACCGTCATCGTGACAATCACGCGGCGTGGCGGACGCTGCGCGGGCCGGCCTTCATGACCTGGCCGGGCAGCTCACGGCCGAGGACCTCGGCCATCCGCTGCGCGCAGCGGATCAAGGCTTCCAGGTCGATCCCGGTCTGGACTCCCATCTCGTGGAGCATGTGGACCACGTCCTCGGTCGAGACGTTGCCGGTCGCCCTGGGTGCGAACGGACAGCCGCCAATCCCGCCGATTGAGGCGTCGTATTTCGTCACGCCCACGCCAAGGCCAGCCACTACATTCGCCAGCCCCATCCCGCGGGTGTTGTGGAAATGCAGGCTGAAGGTCACGTCGGGCCAGCGTTCGCGGATCCGCCCCACCACCCGTTCCACTTGCAGTGGGTTCGCCATCCCGGTCGTATCGGCCAGGCCGATCTCATCGATCCCCAGCTCCAGCAGGCGCGCGACGATGTCGTGGACGCGCGCCTCCGGCACCTCACCCGCGTAAGGACAGCCGAAGCTAGTAGCGATTCCGGCCCCGACCGCTGTCCCGACCTCGCGCACCAGGGGCACGATCTCCTCGACACCCTTGAGGGAGTCGGCGATGGTCATGCGGATATTCTTCAGGTTGAAGGTGTCGCTCGCGGCCAGCACGACGAACAGGCGGTCAGACCTGGCATCGATGGCGCGGCGGGCTCCGACCAGGTTCGGAACTAGGGCCTCCCAGGAGACACCGGGCGGGCGCTCGACGCCGGCCATGACCTCCGCCGCATCGGCCAGCTGGGGCACCGCCTTGGGATGAACGAATGAGGTAACCTCGATTCGCCTGAGACCCGTGCGGGCCAGGGCATTGGCGATCTCGATTTTCTGCGCGGTGGCGATGAACGCACCGAGGCTCTGGATGCCGTCGCGGGTACCCACCTCGCGCATCGTCACAAACTGGGGCAGGTCCATTATGTGACCCTCGGGTCAGGGTGGCCGCCGGCTCGGCCGAGGCCTCGGTTCGGATTGTACCCAGCAACAGAACGTGAGATGAGCGAGGGGCCGCTCGGGCGCGGTCAGGCGGCCGTCGAGGCGGACCCGCTCGGATGCGGCTGCCCCGGGCGGCGCAGCCACACTACTGTGACGGCGGCTGCCCCGGCCAGCAGCAGCGCGGCCTGGAGAAGCGTTGTCTCCCAGGTCGGGAACAGGCCCAGGAAGCCGTTGGCGGGCAGATACGCGGCCGGCGTGGCAGGCAGCACGCCCGCAACCTGTAGCGCATGGATGCCGGTCCCGACGAACTTGAAAGCCAGGTAGTACAGCAACGTGCCGGTGACCAGGAAGAATGGGCGAACCGGCAGCTTCACACCAGCAACCAGCATCAGCACTCCCACCGCCCCCAGCCCGGCCACGCCCATGCCAATACCGAGGGCTAGGTCGCGCAGGCTGATCGAGGGTGCGATGCCGACGTAGAAGAGGACTGTCTCGGCGCCCTCGCGGAAGACGGCCAGGAATGCGACGAGGGCGAGCGATAGGAGGCTGTTGCGAGCCAGAGCGGCGGTGCTCTTGTCCTCGATGTAGCGCTGCCAGGCAC
>DASPXY010000589.1:0-6741 GCA_035637055.1 Gemmataceae bacterium
AAGAGGCAAGTTGGGTTATCACTCGGGCGAACTCAGGCGGCACTATCCCTCGCTGAGGCTCTATCAGTCCGAGTTCCTCCGTCGAGGGACTTGGAAGATCTCTCTGAACGGTGAACTCTTTGGTAGAGTTGTCACCGTCTAACAGATCAGATTGGTTCGCTAGAACTTGGCGAGCCGGTTCAGCTTCTCTTTCCGCCGTAGAGGCTCCACCCCGAGTTACGAGGAGTGTGGGGTTGGGCTCAGGCGCTTTACGAAGCATTGCCGCCGCTTCTTCTCTGAGTTTGGCTGCTGCTTCTTCGCCCAACCGCCGAAGGTCGTCCGGTGGAATCTCGAACTCCATCTTCCAACTCCTTCATGCAACGCGCCCGTCACGACACCCAGGGCAACTCTACAAACAGCACCACACGGAGGGGACAAGGAGCCGAACCACTGTTTAGCCTGGTCGGCGCCAGTCCACGTCTGTCTACATATGCCCCTGCGCCTGGGTGCATATCTACCAATGCCTGTCGAGATATGCCTCGTTCCCTGTCTGCATCTGCGCTGGTCCCTGTCTGGATATGCACCCTTTTCGCACCCCCATCCTCCCGCCCCGATTCCCCCCTGTCAAGCGTATGTCAGCCGTCCTCGTTGCTGCCGGTCATCGCGTCGCCGTGAACCATCGCAGCAAGGGAATCAACGTCTCCAGCGGCAGGCCGACGACATTGCTCACGCTACCCTCGACCACGCGCACATACGGGTCCACTGGTTCCTGGATGGCATAGGCGCCGGAGTTCTCACGCCATTGCCGCGTCGCCAGGTAGACGTCCAGTTCCGCATCGCTCAGGCTGCGGAAAAACACGCGGCTGCGCTCCTGCCAGGCGAGTTGCACGTCGTCGGGACGGCGCCACAGCACCACGCCGGTCCACAGCTCGTGCTCACGGTCACCGAGCAACTTGAGGATGCGACGAGCGTCGGCTTCGTCGGCGGGCTTGCCAAGCACCTGACCGTCCACCCAGCCGACCGTGTCCGCTGCCAGCACGACACCGTCGCTCACGCGCGGCGCCACCGCAGCCGCCTTCAGCCACGCAACGCTCTGCACGAAGGCGCGAATGTCCTGGATGCCCGCGCCCGATGGCTCCTCGATATCGGCCGGCATCACCTCAAAGCGGTAGCCGGCGCGGTCGAGCAGTTCGCGCCGCGCCGGCGAACCGCTCGCCAGGATCAGGCGCAGCGGCAACGGGTCTGCCATGTCGTGAGCACCTCCTCCAGCGCCGGCCACAGCCGCTGCGGCGTCAACTCCGTCATGCATTCCATCCGGTCGCAGCGCTTCCGCAGGCTGCCGCGGCACCAGACGGTTGTCTCGACCGCCCCGCCCACCGCGGTGTAGGGGCCAGTCAGGCGGACCTGCGTACAGGTATACGGCGCCACCACGGGGCGGCCCAGCGCCGCCGCCAGGTGCAGCGGCCCGGTGTCGTTGGCAATCATCACGTCGGCCAGGCTCAACAGGGCGGCCAGCTGCGGCAGCGTCGTGCGGCCGGTGAAGTCGCGCACCGGACCGGGCAAATGGGTCGCGGTCTGCCGCGCGGGCAGCACCTCATCGCCGGCGCCGACGAACAGCGCCGTGCCGCCGAACTCCTCCTGAGCACGGCGGGCGAGAGCGGCGAAGTGCTCCGGCGGCCAGCGTTTCGTCTGCCAGCGCGAGCCGACGCCCAGCACCAGCCACGGTCGCGGACAGTCGCGCACCGCCGCCTCAGCCCAGCGACGGGCGGCGTCCGGCAGCGGCACGCGGAAGCACAGTTCGCCGTCGGCGGCGCCCAGCGCCTGAGCCGCCCGCCAGTAACGCTCGACCGCATGGAGAGTTCGGACATCTCCTACCTCGACAATGTCGGTATAGAACCACGACGCCCCCTCGCGCGCCGAGGTCAGACCGACGCGGCGCGCTGCCCCGGTGGCGAGCGCCATCAGGCCGGAGCGCAAGAGTCCTTGCAGGTCGAGCACCAGGTCGAAGCGCTCGCGACGCAATCGACTGAGGAAACGCCCGAACGTGAGGGCGGCGTACAGAGGATTGGCACGGGAGGCCCGCTCGAAGGGCAGCGTCGCGTCGAGGTCCGGGTGGCCGCGCAGCAGCGGCTCGTAGCCGCGATTGACGACCCAGGTGATATGAGCGTCGGGGTAGCGGTTCCGCAGCGCCGTCAAGACGGGAAGGCTATGGACGATGTCACCCAGGGCGCTCGGCTTGATGAGGGCGATGCGGCGAGCGGGATACTCAACGAGGGGGACGCGGTCAACGGCCACGTGGCGACTCCTTTCGCCGGGGTCTTGAGCCGCTTGGGGCTTAGAAGCCATTTCAAGACCTGTGTTACCAACCCGAAGCGTCAGCGAGGACGGCCCTCGCTGACGCTTCGGGTTGGTGTTGAAACCACTTCTTAGCGTGAGGGAACGCTAAGCCGCAAGCGGCAAGCAAAACTAATCAGACGCCCCTGCGGATCCTTGGGATGAGCGGCAACATCAACAGCAGGAGTACGGCCCCAAAGGCGTAGGGCAACAAATGCGACCCTTCCAACTTGTACAACCCCAGGCCAATCACTGGCCCGAGGATCCGCGCCAGCGCAGCCGCGGATTGATTGACGCCCAGCACTTCGCCTTGCCGCTCGGGATCGCTGCGGCGCGACACCAGGGCTTGCACGGACGGCGTCAGGAACGCGAAGCCCATGACGGACACCGCCAGGCTGACGAACACCCACGGCAGCAACAGCTCACGCGAACAGCCCGCCGCCCCAGCCGATGCGGCACCTCCCAGGGTGGCCACGCCGACGCCCATGAGGACTATGCCGATCGTCAAAAGCGTCACTTCGTTCATCCGCCGCGCCAACTTCCGGTACAGATACCCCTGGGTGAACAGCAGCACGAACCCGACGTAGGCGAAGACCAGGAAATTGTCCGTGTCCGGGAACTGCAGCAGGTCGCGGTTGAGCAGGGCCAGCGTTGCCTCGAAGGCGCCGAACCCAAACGTCGCCAGGAAGAAAATGAGCACCAAGGTGCCGACCGACGGCGCACGCAGGACGCTCCGCACCGCTCCCCAGTTGAAGAGGCGCCGCTCCGCCGATGGCCCGCCCGGCTGGCGCGTCTCGGGCAAGCGAGCCAGGGCCAGCATGAGGGCAGCCAGGGACAGGCCGGCGGCGACATAGCCGACGGCCCCGAGCATTTGCGGGAACCACTGCAAGGCGGCAAAGCCGATCAGCGGACCGAACGTGAAGCCGATGCCGAAGGCGGCGCCGATGAGCGCCATGCCGTGCTTGCGATGCTGCGGCGGCGTGCTATCGGCGATCACTGCCTGGGCCGTGCCGATGGTGGCGCCGGCGATGCCGGCGCCGACACGCGACACGAAGATCAACGTCAACGCCAAAGAGGGGTTCGTCCCGCTCAGCCCAAGTGCCACACCGAAAAGCGTGTAGAACACCACCGACCCGGTGAGCCCCACCAGCAGGATCGGCCGCCGACCGTGCCGGTCGGAAAGCCGACCCCAGACAGGCGCGAAAAGAAACTGCATCAGCGAGAACGACGACATCAAAAGACCAAGAATCAAGCCACCGATCGGCGCATCCTTGCCGCCGGGAATCAGATGATGGAGCAGGTCGTCGCCGAAACGTGGCAACAGGGGCAGGACGATGCCGAAGCCGAGCAGGTCGATGAACACCACCAGGAAAACGATGAGCAGGGCGGCGCGGTTCGATTTCTGGGGAGGCGCCTGCGGTTCGGTAGTGGTCGGTGGTGCGGAGTCCTGCATGCGTGACGTTCCCCGGTTGATCGGCTCAAGCCCACCCGTTGCAACGGCTGGGCTTTTCCTGCAAATCGATGCTTCCGCTACGATTCCACCGTGGCGGCAAGTCCGCCCGTCGCGATTGCCGAAGTCGCTTATTGACGGGCGGCCTCGCGTGGGTCATCCTTAACAGGTGATCGCGCTTCCACTCCTGTTCAGGAGCAGCCCATGCCACCCACCGAAACCTTTAGCAAAAGTTCCCCCGACTCCAGCGCCGCGCCCGCCTTCCTGATTTTCGACACCGAGAGCGTCCCGGACGGCCGCTTGCTCGCTCAGGTCCGTTACCGCGGCGAGCACCTCACACCCACAGAGGCGGTGCAGCGCGCCCAAAGCGAGGCCCGCGATCGCTCCGAGAGCGGGTCGGACTTCCTGCCGGTCAGCTTTCATTATCCGGTGGCGGTGTGCATTCTCCGGGTGGGGGCCGACTTCGGCTTGCAGGGACTCACCTGCCTGGACGCGCCGCACTTTCGCACCCGGCGCATCGTCGAGCAGTTCTGGGCCGGCATGGCGACCTACAAGGAGAAGTATAAGGAAAGGATCAAACTCGTCACCTTCAACGGCCGCGGTTTTGACCTGCCGCTGCTGGAACTCGCCGCCTTTCGTTACGGCTGCAGCGCTCGCGATTACCTGCACAGTAGCCGCAATCGCCTGGGCGGCGGTCACCTCGACCTGATGGACTGGCTGACCAACTACGGCGCCGTGCGCATGTCCGGCGGGCTCGACCTGCTCTCGAAGCTCCTCGGCAAACCGGGCAAGATGGAGATCAGTGGCGAGCAGGTCTATCGCCTGCATCTCGACGGCCGCGCCCAGGAGATCAACGACTACTGCATGTTCGACACGCTCGACACCTATTTCGTCTTCCTGCGGACGCGCGTGCTGACCGGCGACCTGACGCTGGAGGATGAGCATATCGTGGTGATGCGGGCGAAGGCGTGGCTGGCGGCCCGGGTCGGGCAACTGCCGGCGCTGCAGCAGTACCTCGACAACTGGGGCGAGTGGAACCCGTGGCCATGACCAGGCGAGGAAGCCCACGGGTTGCAACCCGTGGGCTTGGCATTCCTACGCGCGCCAGAACGGCAGCAGCCCGCGCAGCAGGAAGTACGCCAGTCCCTTGCACGCCAGCCAACTCTTCTGGGCGTCCTTGCGGCGCCCGCGCAGACGCCGCCACACCGTTTGGATCAGCTTCTCGCACAGCTGCACCGGGCCGTCCAGCGTCACCACGATCTTGTACAGCAACATGCTGGTCCGCGAATAACCGCACTTGCGCAGGTAGCGCGCGAAGCCGCTCGCCATCTGCGACGAGACATAGCCGATGTGCTGCCGTGTGCTCATGCGGCCGTAGTGGGTGATCTCCACGTCGGGGTGGTACACCACCGCCGCCTCGCGATTGATGCGGAACGACAGATCCAGATCCTCGCCGCCGAAGGCGTACTCGCCGTCCCAGCCCCCGCAGCGGAAGAAGCGCTCGCGCGACAGCAGCACCGCGGCGCCCATCAGCGCATCCACCGGCCGCGTCGTCGTCGGGTCGAAATCCTGACGGCGGTAACGGCGGTAAGCGCCGCGCAGCAGGCCCGTCCAGCGCAACAGGCTTGTGCGGTGCAGGAGCGTCGCCATCGTCGGCCGTTGCCGATACGACAGCTGAAGGCGCCCCTCACCGTCGCGCAGCCGCGGTCCGATCATGCCGGCCTCGGGGTGAGCCTCGGCGTACTCGAGCAGACGGCGGAGGGTGTCGGCCGGCAGTACCGTGTCGTTGTTGAGGAAGAACAGGTAACGCCCGCGTGCCCGGCGCGCCGCCTGATTGTTCGCCCGGGAAAAGCCCAGGTTGCGCTCGTTGCGGAGCAGCACCACCTCGGGGAACTCGCGCGCCACCATGTCGGCGGCGCCGTCGGTCGAGCCGTTGTCCACGACGATCGTCTCGAAGGCAACCCCCTGGGGCCGGTCGTGGAGCGATTCCAGGCAGGCCCGCAGCACGTCGCGGCAGTTCCAGTTGGCGATGCACACCGTAACGTCCACCGCAGCGTCGGCGAGGAAGTGACGCTGCCAGGCCGATTGGGCACCCTCGGCCACGACCGCGGCGGCCAGGGGCGCCGGGACGGCGGGGAGCAGGTCGGTTGTGGGGGGGACTACCGGGTTCGACATTCGCTTTCCCACCGTTCCTGATCCAGATAGGGGGCAAAGGGCTGCCGGCCACAAAGCCAGCGCCCCAGACGATAGCGCAGCCGTTTGCCCCAGGACATCGGCTGACGGGCGTAGCGCCACAGGCGGCTGCGATATTCCGCGAAGCGTTCCGGCGTGATCGGTTCGGCCTGTTCGCGGAAGGCCAGCGCCCAGACGTTGGCCGGCCGCCTGGGTGGCCCATGCCAGCCGATTACCTGGTGCGGATAGTCTTCCAGTACCAACTTCAGCGCCTCCGGGGTGAAGCGCCAGTAATCGCTGGGGTAACTGTGGATGCGGAAGTAGAACGGGCAGGACAGCAGCACGGCCCCGTCGGGCCGCAGCACGCGGTGGATCTCGTCGAGAACGCGCCAGAAGCGCGGCACATGCTCCAGGGCGTTCATGGCGATGACGGTGCCGACCGAGGCGTCTGCGTGCGGCAGGGCCTGGGCGTCGGCGACGAGGTCAACGCCGGGGCCGGGACGCGCGTCGAGGCCGGTGTAGTCCTTGCCCGGTAAGAGCGCGCGCAGGTCGGCAATCTCTTCCTGACCGCGAACCTGATAGGAGCCGATCTCAAGGATAGGAGCAGGGAGGTCGAAGGTCTCAATGAGGGCGCGGGCGACGCCGTTGAGAAGCCGGTTCATGTGCATCCTTGCAGCAGGAGGGCTCAAGTTCAGCGGCGCGGGATCATGGCTGGCGTACGGTAAGTAGCATGCAGGGGAGGGAGGTGTCAACTGCAACCCGGCGAGCGGGGGGCGTAAGCCCCCTGATGCTCCGGAGCATCAGGG
>DASPXY010000590.1:0-6328 GCA_035637055.1 Gemmataceae bacterium
TCTCCCCCTCCCCGCAGCGGAGAGGGGGTTGGGGGAGGGGTTTCAAATGGCCAAGGAAGACGCGAACGTGAGAAGGGTATGCTACCGCTATCAGCGGACCATCGCACGAGCCGCCGAGGTTCAGGGGATCGGCTATCTGACGGGCGCCAATGTCCGCTTACGCTTCCTCCCCGCCCCGCCGCACACCGGAGTCGTTTTCGTACGCACCGACATCGGGCCGACCGCACGGGTGGAAGCCTGTGTGGAGAATGTGACCGGCACCAACCGCCGCACAACCCTCGGTGAGCCGCCGGTCTCGGTCAGCCTGGTTGAGCATGTCCTCGCTGCCCTCGCGGGCCTCCGCATCGACAACTGCGTGTTAGAGGTGAACGCCCCGGAACCGCCGGGCCTTGATGGTTCGGCGCGCAACTTCGTCGAGGCACTCCACAACGCCGGCGTGCGCCTGTTGCCGGCACGCCGCGAGGTCTGGTGCGTTGAAACGAGTGTTGTCCTTGGCCACCACGGCGCCACGCTGGCCTTGCACCCCTCGGACAGCGACGACCTTCGAGTCAGTTACCTGCTGGACTACGGGCGCCAATCGCCGCTGAGTCGCCAGAGCCACACGCAGGCGATCACGCCCGCGTCGTTTACCAACGACCTGGCAGACTGCCGCACCTTCCTGCTGGAAGAGGAGGCGATCGCACTCCGGCGCCAGGGTCTGGGCGCGCGCACCAGCGTCAGCGACCTGCTGGTTTTTGGCCTGTCGGGGCCGATCGGCAACAGCCTGCGTTACGCCAACGAGCCGGCCCGGCACAAGATCCTCGATTTGATTGGCGATTTGTCCTTGCTGGGTCAGGACGTGCGCGGCCGGCTGGTGGCGTATCGCTCCGGCCACCCGCTCAATGTGGAGCTGGTGCGAGCGCTGAGCCGGCAGTTGCCGCAAGCCTGCGGCATGGCGCGGAAGGCAGCATGACTCCAAAAAGCCCACGGGGTGCAACCCGTGGGCTTGGCTGGCGGGAGGGGGAAACAGCATGGCCCGTCTGCGCATGGCCGTGGTCGGCGTGGGACACCTCGGCAAGGAGCACGCCCGCATCCTCGCCGGTCTGGAGGACGTCGAACTCGTCGGCGTCGCCGATGTCAACGACGATCAGGCTCGGACCATCGCCGAACGGCTCGGTGTTCCGGCCTTCACCGATTACCGCCCGCTCCTGGATCGCGTCGAGGCCGCCAGCGTCGTCGTGCCGACCAGCCAGCATTTCGCCGTCGCCGCCGAGTTCCTCCGCCGCGACATCCCCGTGCTCGTCGAAAAACCCCTTGCCGCCACCGTCGAGGAGGCCGAGGCCCTCGTCGAGTTGGCCGAGCGCCGCGGCACGCTCCTGCAGGTCGGACACATTGAACGCTTCAATCCCGCCTTTGAGGAGCTGCTGAGTCGTCCTTTTCGGCCGAAGTTTGTCCGTTCGGAGCGGCTCGGCCCTTTCACCGGACGCTCGACCGACATCGGCGTGGTGCTCGACCTGATGATCCACGACCTGGACCTGTTGCTGACCCTGGTGCGGTCGCCGGTACGGCGCATCGAGGCGCTCGGGGTGAGCCTGTTCGGCGGTCATGAAGACGTGGCGAACGCCCGGCTGCACTTCGCCGATGGTTGCGTGGCTGACATCACCGCCAGCCGCGCCAACCCGACGCCGCTGCGCTGCATGCATGCCTGGGCAGCGGAGGGGTACGCGCGCCTGGACTTCGCCCACCGCAAACTGGCGCTCGTGCAGCCGTCGGCCCGCTTGCGCCGGCAGGGCCTCGATCCGCGCCGCCTCGACGCAGGCGAGTTGGCACGGCTAAAAGAGGAGTTTTTCGGTCGGCATTTGGAGGTTCTTGAACTGAACCGCAACCACGGCGACCAGCTGACGCGCGAGCTGCAGGAATTTGTCGGGTGTGTGCGAACCGGGGCGGCGCCGCGGGTCGGCGGCACGGCGGGGTTGAACGCCGTCGCCCTGGCCACGCGTGTTCTGGAGAGTCTGCGCAGCCACGCCTGGGAGGGTTACAGCCACGGTCCTGCGGGGCCGCTGCACTTGCCGGCGCCGCTCGGGCCACTTTTCTCGGTAGGACAGGAAGAAGCCGCGGCGTAAGAATTAGCGGACAAAACCGCCGGGATAAACCCGGCGGCTCGTCAGAACATCAACGAGCGGCGGGGTTTATCCCCGCCGTCTGCCGAACGGCCCGAGTTGTGTCCGCTCGCTCTCAGTTTTTCTCCCCTCTCCCCTTGGGGGAGAGGGGAGAGAACCACGCTCAGCGATCGACCGGGAGAATCCGCGGCCCGGGGAGGCCGCCCGGCACGGGCGCGACCGTGCCGCCGACGATGCGCTGGATGCGGTAGGTGTTCATGTGCTCGCGCAGCCAGGCGCGGGCGGCGTTCTGGTAGTCCTGGGCCGTTTTGACGTTCGGCTGCCAGCCATCCTTCGGCGTCACACCCAGGCGATTGAAGATCGTTTGCGGGTGGAACTGCCCGAAGGGCGCGCCCCAATTCGCTTCTGCCAAAACCTTCAGGATCAACTTGCTCTCCTCCGCGGCAATCGGCTCCGTCTTCGCGCCGTTGCGCGCTTCGCGATAGCGGCTGACCAGCAGTCCCGCCGTCAGCAGTCGCTGCTCGGCGTCGGCGGACTTCAGGCTCGCCATCGGATCGGCCAGGAGTTTGCTGTGCGCGCGGACGGTCTCAAGTTCCTTGGCGAAGGTGCCGTTCTCCCGGGCCACGAAATCATAAAACATCGGCAGCAGATAGAGGCCCTTCTGGCCAGAGTTGGTCAGGTAGAACAGGCCATCGTTGCCGATCTTGAGATCGACGCGCAGGCCGGGACGGAGACCGGGGCGGATGATCGGTGGTTGGTTGGGGGTTGCCATCGGCGGCGCCGGGAAGCCGACGCGAATCGTGGTCAGGCCCTTCGCGTTCATCACCTCATCGGTGACCCGCACCACCGCGATCCGATAGGCCACCTTGCCGGAACCGGGGAAGGGAGTAACTTCGACATCCTTGTCTTCCATGCCGACCACGCGACCGACGACGATAACGTCGGCGGCGGCCACGCGCAGGCCAGGGACAGGCGGCGCGGCGATGCGCAGGGCGAAAGCCGAACTTGCGGTGACCAGCACGGCCAGGACCGCAGAGGCGAACAAGGGACGGACCAACAGTCGTCGCATCAGGATGCTCCTTGAGGATGAACCAACTCTGCCACCTATCACAAGACGATGCAGAGACGGCAACCGATTAGAAGATTTTCTTATCCTAGAAGGACGTGGCGAGCTGTCGAGGAAAAACGCTCACCGAATCGCTTTTTCTCGATTTGGCCACTCCTGGCGAACGGCCGGCGTCAGCCGGCTGGTGCTGGACGCCAGCAGCCGGCTGACGCCGGCCGTTCGCCACAATCGCGAGGGGCATAACCCGCGGGGATTTTCCTTGACCTCATGGGTCGAACGGGATAACTCCACAGATCGACAACGATCATCCTTCGACCCACAGAGGGCACCTCCATGGCATCGATTGGCCTGCGCGACAACGTGATGGTGGGATCTGCGAAGCTGCGCTACGAGGCCCTGGCTCGCTGGGAGGCCCTGCCGCCCGGCTGGACCTTCGTCGAGGTGGCGGGTGTGGCCACCGACAGTCGGGACCGTGTCTACGTCTTCAACCGCGGCCCGCATCCCGTGATCGTCTTTGATCGGGACGGCCGGTTCGTGACCTCCTGGGGCGAGAGCCTGTTCCAGCGAGCGCACGGCATCACCATCGGCCCCGACGACGCGGTCTACTGCACCGATGACCTGGACCACACCGTGCGCAAGTTCACTCCTGAGGGGAAACTCCTGCTCACGCTCGGCAGCAGCGGCGTCCCTTCGGACACGGGGGTGGTCGGCATCGACTACCGCACGATCCGTTGCGGCGGGCCGCCGTTTCATCGACCGACGAACGTCGCCCTGGCGGCGGACGGATCGCTCTACATCACCGACGGCTACGGCAATGCCCGCGTCCACAAGTTCGCCCCCGACGGCCGGCTGCTGTTCTCCTGGGGAGAGCCCGGCAGCGGTCCGGGGCAGTTCAACCTGCCGCACGGGATCGCGCTGGACCAGAGCGGCCGCGTCTACGTCGCGGATCGCGAAAACAGCCGCCTCCAGCTATTCACGCCGGAAGGGCGCTTTCTCGCCGAGTGGACCGATGTGGTCCGACCGATGCAAGTGGTCGTCGATCGGAGCGATCGCGTCTTTGTCGTGGAGGTGGGCTGGCGGGCCGGGTTGTTTCCCTGGCAGACGGCTCCGGGGCCCAACCCGCCTGGGGCGCGGCTGAGCGTGTTCGACCGCGAGGGGCAACTGCTGGCTCGCTGGGGAGGAGAGGGGGATCCCTGTGCGCCGGGGAATTTCTTCGCTCCTCACGACCTGTGCCTTGACACGCACGGCGACATCTACGTCGGCGAGGTCGTCATGTCCGCAGGCGGGAATCGTGGGGTAATCTCCCCGGACTGTCACGCCCTGCAAAAGTTCGTCCGGGTTTCATAACTGATTGTCACGTGTTGGCATGCCAGGGGTGGCGTTTTCTTGTTGCAGCGCGTCGGCCGGCGCGTTCTCATTGAGTCAACCAGAGTGCTGCCCTGGCGTGATGCTGGCGGATGCCTGCTGCGCGAGAAATCCGAAAGTCCGCCTTACCCTCGTCCCCTGAGGAGTCTGTCAATGGCTGTGCAATTCTCCTGCTCGTGTGGGAAAACACTGCGTGCGCCTGAAACCTTGATCGGAAAAAAGATCAAATGCCCTGCCTGTGGGGCCGTCGTCCGCGTCGAGGGAGAAACACCTGCCCCCGCCGAGGTGGCCGAAGCGGCAGAGTTTCCGCCGACCGAACCAGCCGCCGCGGCGGCTGTGAGCGTAGCGGAAGCCGAACCCGAAGTAGCATCCGAAAAACGATCCGCAAAGGACGAGATGGAGGAAAAGGAAGATCGGTCCGCAGCAAAAGAAGATCGGGGCAAGGAGGCGCCGGAGGAGGACGTCCCACTGCTGCAAAGCAACGCCTTTGTGGTCAAGCAACAGGCGAAGTTGTTCTCGTCGCGCCTGGCGTACGATCTCCTCGACGGCGAAACGGGCGAACCGCTCGGCGCTGTACGCGCGAAGTCTGGCGGGCTCCTGGGATTGCTGCTGGGGAAGGATCGCGCCCCGGTGACCCTGGAGGTTCGCAGCACGGACGGCGAGTTGGTGTTCTCCGTTCGTCGTCGCGGCCTGCTTTTCAAGAAGATCGAGGCGGTCGATCAGCACGGGGAAGTGCTCGGACGCTACAAGGCGAAAATGTTCAGCCTCACCGGCGGGTTCCACGTCTACGACGCCAAGGGCAAGCACTTCGCCGAGATCCGGGGCAAGTGGTTCAAGAGCGAGTATCGGTTTCTGACGCCGGGCGGGATCGAGATGGGGCTGGTGTCGAAGCAATCGGGCGGCCTGATGCGATCGTTGTTTACGACGGCCAGCACCTACGGGGTGGTGGTCAACGACGAGTATAGCCGCGATAGCACCGCCAAGATGCTGATGCTCGGGGCCGCCATCGCGATCGACGCGCTCTTCGCCAAGAAAAAGGCGAAGAAAGGCGCGGCCGGTTCCGACGAAGAAGGAGCAGAGGAGGTCGCGAAGGCCGACGAGTAGTAGACTTAACCAGGGAGCGTCGCCGTCCCTTGCTGTGGAGGTGCCATCGTGGAATGCAAATCGCCGTTGGTTGCCCTGCTGTGGAAGATCAGTGGGCTGGCGTTGTTCGGTCTCCTGGCCATTGCACTCGCCGGGCCGATCCTCGCTATGCTGGCGGTAGTACTATCGTTTGCGGCGATCGGCTTTGTGTGCTGGCTGCCCTGCCAGGCCCTCCTGCGGCGCTATGGTCCGCGCTGGCGCGTCGGCACGGAGCAGGTCCATCAGGGCGCTCAGCGCGGAGCGGATCTGCTCGCGGCGGCCTGGTGCGGCGGGGCGCGGCTCGCGTGCGAGGCACCCGCCGTTCTGCGCGGGGGTGCGAGCTTCGTCGGCACAATCCTGCTGGAGACCTTGAGTGGTGCCCTGGTCGGCATTCTGCTCGTCTCGACCTGCTGGCCGCAACATTCGCTGGCGGTCGCGCTTCCGCTGGCGGCGCTGATCGGCATGGTCGTCGGCGTGCTCGTGGTCGTGTCGCGTCCGCGTTCGGCGAACGTGGCCACGGAGCAGTCCCCGGAAGGGCTCCTGTAAGGATGCGGACACCCTGCCGAGTCGAGGGAGGTTATGATTCCCAACCCCGGCCTGTTCCACGGTGCCGTTGCCGTGGTGGAGAACGTCGCCCTTGCCCGGAACACCTATCGCATTCGCCTGCAGGCCCCGG
>DASPXY010000591.1:0-10829 GCA_035637055.1 Gemmataceae bacterium
ATGAAACCCTCCCACCCTCTGCTCTTCGTTTGCGCGTGGCTGCTCGTCTGCCCGGGACCAGCCGGGGCGGTCGATCTGGACCGCCCGCCGATCAATTACAGTAAGGCCACGCCCGACAACGCCGTCACAGCGCTGGGCCGGAAGGTCCAGAGCGGCGCGGTCGTCCTGAAATCGGATGAGAACCACGGCTACCTTGCCTCCTTGCTCAAGCACCTCGACATCCCGCTCTCCTCTCAGGTGCTGGTCTTTTCCAGGACGAGCTTGCAGCGGGCGCGGATCGGACCCAAGACGCCGCGGGCGATCTACTTCAACGACGAGGTCACGGTCGGCTTCTGCCTCCGCGGCGACGTGCTGGAGATCGCCGCCGCCGATCCCAAGATCGGGACCGCCTTCTACACGGTCGATCAGAACCCGGCGCAACGCGGCGCCATCACCCGCGAGACTGAGCGCTGCCTGCTGTGCCACGGGTCATCCATGAACCAGGGGTTCCCCGGGCACCTGGTCCGGTCGGTATCCCCGGACCGGACCGGCGAACCGGTGTTCTCCCGGGGAACGAAGCGCGTCGATCACACCACGCCGTTCGGCGATCGCTGGGGCGGGTGGTACGTCACCGGCACGAGCGGCAAGCAGACGCACATGGGCAACCGGCTATTCGACAAGTGGTCGGAGCCAGCGGCGACGGAGGGAACCAACGTCACCGACTTGAAGCCGCTCTTCACCGTCGCGAACTACCTCACGCCGCACAGCGATCTGGTCGCGTTGATGGTGCTCGAGCATCAGGGCGAGGGCCATAACCGGCTGGCGCGAGCGAACCTCCTCACCCGACTGGCGCTGGCCGAACAGGCGGAATTGAACAAGGCACTGGGCCGCCCCGTGAACGAGCGCAGCGAGAGCATCACCCGCCGGATCCAGTGGGCGTGTGAGCCGCTCGTCGAGTATTTGCTCTTTTCCAGGGAAGCCCCGCTCGAAGGAGCCGTTGCGGGGACGTCGGCGTTCGCGAAGGAGTTCACCGCCCGCGGCCCGTTCGCTTCCAAACGCCGCACCCTGCGCGAGTTCGATTTGCGGTCGCGTATGTTCCGCTACCCCCTGAGTTACCTCGTCTACTCGCGCTCGTTCGACGGCCTGCCGGCTGAGGCGAAGGAACGGGTGTATCTGCGCCTCTGGGAAGTGCTGACGGGCGTGGACCAGTCGAACCAGTTCGCTCACCTTTCCCCGGCGGATCGTCAGGCCATCCTGGAGATCCTGCGTGAGACGAAACCGGGCTTGCCCCTATACTGGAAGGAGTAGGGTGGGATTCCGCCGGGTCAAACGCCCAGGCCCACTCGCGGCGTCCCGTTCGGAGGGAAGGAACGAATGGCGCCTGGACAAGGAAGAGCGATCGGCAGGGGGCTGCTCGCGGCCGGGCTACTGGCTGTCGCCATCTTCGTCGGCTCGCGCAACCTGCGGCACATCGACGCCGCCCTGGTCGGCTACACCTTTGCGTGCCTCTTCGCAGCCTTCGGGCTCGGCTACCGCTACTCCATGTGGCTGCAACGGCCCCCGACCCGCATGTACTGGCGGCGCGGCTGGCAGTCCTTCCTGCGGTGGGGACGCCTCTGGCAGAGCCTCAAGGGCTTCGTCAGCCGGTTCTTCGGTGTGTTCTTGCTGAACCTGTTCATCTGGCGGCGCAGCCGCATGCGCGGGCTGACGCACATGCTCATCATGTGGGGCTGCATCCTCGCCGCCGCGATCACCTTCCCCCTCGTGTTCGGCTGGATCTACTTTGAAACCGTGCCCGGCGATTTGACGAGCTACCGGGTCTTCGTCTTCGGCCTGCCGACCTTCGCGTTCCACCACGAGTCGTTGCTCGGCCACCTCATCTTCCACGGCCTGGTGTGGTCCTCGTTCCTGGTGATCGCCGGCGTTTTGCTGGCCCTGCACCGGCGGCTGCGCGACCACGGCGCCGCCGCCTTGCAGGATTTCCAGGAGGATATCCTGCCGCTGTTCATGCTGTTCGCGGTCAGCGTCACCGGACTGTTGCTGACGGTCAGCTACACGTGGCTCAAGGGCTACGCCTACGAGTTTCTGGCCATCACGCACGCGGTCACGGTGATCTTCACACTGTTGTGGCTACCGTTCGGCAAGTTCTTCCACATCTTCCAGCGGCCGGCGCAACTCGGCGTCAAGTTCTACAAGGACGTGGGCGCGAAGGGCGAGCAGGCAGTTTGCGCCCGTTGCCAGAAGACTTACGCCACGAAGATCCACATCGAGGACCTGATCGTCGTTGAGCGGGAGCTGGGCTACCAGTACGACTGGCCCGACAACCCCGCTGGCCACTACCAGCGCATCTGCCCCGTCTGCCGGCGCAAGATGCTTGCCCTCGCACAGGGACATCTGTGGGCTGCCGCACGGGAGGAAGGAGGCCCGAATGGCCGCTGAACCGTCCTTGACGCCGGAACTCCTGGCCAAGTTCGGTCCGCTGAAATCCTACCCGAGCGGCCAACGGATCGACTCTGCGGTCGATCCCGACCGGCTCGTGAAGACGCACTGCTGCTTCTGCGGCCAGCAGTGCGGCATCCAGCTCAAGGTGAAGGACAACCAGGTCATCGGCTTCGAGCCGTGGGAGGACTTTCCGTTCAACCGCGGCATGCTCTGCCCCAAGGGCGTGCGCCGCTACCTGCAAGGGTCGCACCACGACCGGCTGACCAGCGCCTATTTCCGCGACGAGTCATCGCCGGAAGGGTTCCGGGCCGTCCCCTACGACGAGGCCATCGGGCGCGTGGCGTCGGAGATCCAGCGCATCCAGTCGAAGTACGGCCCGGACGCCTTCGGCGTCCTCGGCGGGGCGAGCATGACCACCGAGAAGTGCTACCTGCTGGGGAAGTTCGCGCGGGTGTGCCTGAAGACGCGGTACATCGATTACAACGGCCGGCTGTGCATGGTGTCGGCCGCGGCCGGCAACAAGAAGGCGTTCGGCATCGACCGGGCCGGCAACCCGATGAGCGACATCCCGCTTGCCGAGGTCATCTGGATCGGCGGCGCCAACGTCGCCGAGTGCGCCCCGATCACCACCAGCTACGTCTGGCAGGCCCGCGAGAACGGGGCGCGGATCATCAACGTCGATCCGCGGATCACGCCGCTGGCCCGCACCTGTGATCTCATCCTGCCGATCAAGCCGGGCCGCGACGCCGCCCTGTACGCCGGCGTACTGCACCTGATGATCGAGCACGACTGGCTCGACCACGAGTTCATCCGCAACCACACTGTCGGGTTCGAGCAGGTGGCCGAATACGTGAAGGAATGGACGCCGCGCAAGACGGCGGAGGTGACCGGGATCGCGGAGCGCGCGATCCGGCAGGCGGCGGAGTGGTGGGGCACGGCGAAGACCAGCTACCTGATGCACGCCCGCGGCATGGAGCAGCACAGCCACGGCGTCATCAATGTGCTCGGGTCGATCAACATCGTCCTGGCGTCGGGGCGGATCGGGCGGCCGGGGTGTGGCTACTCGACGATCACCGGCCAGGGCAATGGCCAGGGCGGCCGCGAGCACGGCCAGAAGTGCGACCAGCTCCCCGGTGGCCGCGACATTGAGAACCCCGAGCACCGCCGGCACGTCGCCGCCGTCTGGGGCATCACCGAGGAAGCGATGCCCCACGCCGGCGTCGATTGTTACGAGATGTTCCGCAAGGTCGAGTCGGGCGAGATCCGGGGGCTGTTGTCCTGGTCGTTCAACCCGGTGGTGTCGCTGCCCGACAGCACGTTCATCAAGCGCATGCTGGGGAAGCTGGAGTTCTTCGCCTGCGTGGACTTCTTCCTGAGCGAGACAGCCCGGTTCGCCGACGTGGTGCTGCCGGGCTCGCAGCACGAGGAGGACGAGGGGGTCGTCTGCTCGACCGAGGGCCGGGTGATCAAGATCAACCAGGCGGTCACACCGCCCGGCGACGCCAAACAGGACTGGCGTATCCTCCAGGACATCGCCAGGGCCCTCGGCCGCGAGCGGGGCTTCACCTTCGGCAGCCCGCGCGAGGTCTTCGACGAGTTGCGGCGGGCGTCGGCCGGCGGCATCGCGGACTATTCGGGCATCACTTACGAGAAGATCGAGGCCCAGAAGGGCGTGTTCTGGCCGTGCCCGTCCACCGACCGAGACGGACGGCCGATCGACCACCCTGGTACCGAGCGGTTGTTCGAGCCGGGGTCGTGGAACCCGGTGGCGAAGGGGGCCGGGCCGTTCTACTTCCCCGACGGCAAGGCCCGCTTCCACGTGGCGAAGTACGCCCCGCCGACTGAGGACGTGGACGCTGACTTTCCGGTGATCCTGACCACTGGCCGGGTCGTGAGCATGTTCCTGAGCGGCAACCAGACCCGGCGGATTGGCCCGCTGGTGGACCAGTACCCGGAGCCGCTCCTGGAACTGCACCCGATCCTGGCGGAGAAGCACGGGATCGGCGACGGGGACTGGGTGACGGTCGAGTCGCGCCGCGGCAGCCTGACGATCCGCTGCCAGGTGGTGACGACGATCCGGCCGGACACGGTGTTTGTGCCCTATCACTGGGCCGGTAACCGGAGCGTCAACCTGGTGACGATCTCGTCGCAAGACCCGATCTCCAAGATCCCCGAATACAAGGTGTGCGCGGTGCGAATCCGCAAGGCCCAGGAGCCGGAGTACGCCAGGCGTCTCGAACCTCAGCAGTGACACTCCCGTGGAGACTGACTTGTGCGAGAGGATATGGAGTTTTTCATCGACCCCGGTCGTTGCATTGGCTGCCAGGCGTGCGTCCACGCCTGCTCTGAGTGCGAGACGCACAAGGGGCACTCGATGATCCACCTGGAGTTCATTGACCGTAGCCAGTCCACGCAGACGGCGCCGGTGGTGTGCATGCACTGCGAGTCGCCGACCTGCGCCGAGGTGTGCCCGGCCGACGCGATCAAACGCTCGGCTGACGGGCGGGTCATGACCGCGCGCAAGCCGCGCTGCATCGCCTGCTCGAACTGCGTGCTGGCCTGCCCGTTCGGCGTGCCCAAGATGATGACCGAGTTCGACCTGATGATGAAGTGCGACATGTGCTACGACCGCACCTCGACCGGCCGCAAGCCCATGTGTGCGACGGTCTGCCCCAGCGGCGCCCTCTTCTACGGAACCCGCGAGGAGGTCGAGCGGCAGCGGAAACGCTCCCGCCCGATCAATGAGTTCCAGTTCGGCCGGCAGACGATCCGCACGAAGGTGAACATGATGGTGCCGAAACAGAACACCGTCGAGCGGGTGGACGTCACGGCCGCCATGCACGAGCCGCCGACCGGTCGGCCCATCGCACTGAACCTCGTGACCTTGGAAGGATAAAGGAGCCGTCATGAGCCTTTCCCCAGGTGAGCGGGATCCCAAGTACCCTGATGGCAGGCCGCTATCCGAGCAGCCCCGCTGGCGCCAGGACTTTCCCATCGACGTCCCTGACGACGACGCCCTCGCCCGGCGGGAGTTCACGAAGTTCCTCGTCCTGACCAGCGGCGCATTCGTGGCTGGGCAGTGCTGGATCGGGCTGATGAGCCTGCTGCGGGATGAGAAGCCGATGCCCGAGAAGCGGGTCGCCGCGGAGCGGGGGGTGCGGCCGGGCGGCGTGGTCGAGTTCCGCTACCCGACCGACGATGATCCGTGCCTGCTGATCCGCCTGCGGGACGGCCGGCTGGTCGCCTATGGGCAGCAGTGCAGCCACCTGTCCTGCGCCGTTATTCCCGAGCCGGAGCAGGGCCACCTGCGCTGCCCGTGTCATAACGGCTACTTCGAGATCAACGAGGGGCGGCCGATCGCCGGCCCGCCGCGCCGCCCGCTGCCGCGGATCAAGTTGGAAGTGCGCGACAGGGTCATCTACGCGACCGGGGTGGAGGTGCACACGACATGAAACCGCGCCTGACGCGCTCGCAGAAGGCAACGATCTTCAGCGGCATCAACCTGATCGTTGCTCTGTTGGTGGTGCTGCAACTGTGGCTGCTGACGGCGACAATGAACGCCTGGATGGGCGGAGACTCCTCTGTCGTCTGGCCGGCGGCGCTGGCGAGCCTGGGCTGCTTTCTGGTGAACCTTTGGCTGCTCCGGCGGCTGTTCTACCTTCAAGATACAGGGCAATGACATGGGAGCGGCGGCGCCGGCGAAGGCCGGCCTCAGCGTGCGGGACCTGCCGCCGAACATCTTCGCGATGGTGATGGCGACGGGCATCGTCTCGCTGGCGGCGAACGGGGCGGGGATGCCAGCGGTCGCCCAGGTTCTGTTCTGGCTGAACGCCGGCCTTTACACCGTCCTCTGGATCCTTCTCGTCGCTCGCGTCCTGCGCTACCGGGCCGACCTGACCGCCGATCTGAAGAGCCACGCCAGGGCCCCCGGTTTTTTCACCCTGGTGGCGGCGCCGTGCGTGCTGGGCAACCAGTGCGTGGTGCTCCACGGCGCCAGCGCGGCGGGCCTGGCGCTGTGGCTCCTTGGGACGGTGTTCTGGCTCGCGCTGAGCTACGCGATGGTGCCGGGGCTGATGGAGGGCATGGAGAAACCGCAGCCGGAGGTGGGGCTCAACGGGGCCTGGCTGCTCACCGTCGTCGGCACCCAGGCGGTCAGCGTGCTGGCTTGCCAACTCGTCCCCGCGCTCGCCGCAGACGCGCCCGACGCACTACTATTCGTGGCGCTGGCGTTCTGGCTGGTCGGCAGCATGCTGTACATTTGGCTGATCGCACTCATCTTTCACCGCATTCTGTTCCTGCCGCTGTCGCCGCGCGAGCTGACGCCGCCGTACTGGATCAACATGGGTGCGATGGCCATCTCGACGCTCGCCGGCATCTGCCTGGTGGGCGAGGCAGGCCGCATGCCGCTCCTGGGCGAGCTGCTCCCTTTTCTGAAAGGAATGACCCTCCTGTTCTGGGCGACGGCGACGTGGTGGATCCCGGTCCTGCTCTCCCTGGGGGCGTGGCGGCACCTGGTCAAGCGCGTCCCGCTCACGTACGAGCACGGCTACTGGGCCGCGGTCTTCCCATTAGGGATGTACACCGTCTCTACCCAGGGCCTGGTTCGTGTCTTTCACCTACCGTTCCTGGAACTGATACCAACCGTGTTCGTCTGGATCGCCCTTGGGGCGTGGGGGTTGACGTTCACGGGTCTGGGCAGGCACCTCGTCAGACGCAACGCCGAGGGCTTGGACCGGACTCAGCCGGGCCCTGCCGAACAGCAACAAGCGAATTATCAGCAAGGTGAAATGGCCGGTTGACCGGGGTACTCGTGCTCCGGGATTCAAAGAGAATCCAGGTGGAATAAGTCGGTCGGTGGACTTGACGATACGACAGCCTCACATGAGCCGATCCATTGGCTACACACCGAGCCTTCCTCATCCGTGCCGGCACCGGCTTGCTCGGCCAAAGGTCGCAGGAATCGCCTTCCGTACGACGGTAAGGTTGATCAGGTGGCACCCCTCGCGGACGAGGGAGGCGGTGGCGTCGGCGTGGGATGGTTTGGTGCCGTCGCGACCTGGCTGACCTGCAAGCAGCGGATCATCTCCCTGAACGAATACTCCGGCACTACGGGACACTTCTCGCTGATCCCCACCTCTCCTGCCACCTTTTTCTTGCCCCTGGCACTCGGCTGCGGGGGCGAGCGCTGCCCCGCTTGCTTGGCTTCCTTGGCAGCGGTGGCCGCTTCCGCGGCCTGCTGCCAACACCCGTCCAGGAGGAGCACCACCCAGCGCACCACCCACTTCCGCTTCCGCCAGCGCTACCGCACCTTCTCCGCGAAACGCAGCCGCCGGTTCAGCCGCTCCACATGATTGTTCGTCCGCACTTGCCTGCCGGCCGGCTGTTGCACGAAGGCCATCGCCTTGGCCAGCTTCGGCTCAGCCAATAGCTCCAACGCCTCCACCAACTCCCGCACTATCTGGTACTTCGGATCATAGCGCAGCCAGGTAGACCGCCACCGCGCCACGCGCAACGTCTGGGAGTTGTCCAGCAGCCGGTAAAGATCCTGGCTGAACGACCACAAAGGCCGCAGCTCGGGCAGGTAGGCAAACAGCTGCTCCAGCTCCTCCCACTCCGCCTTGGTCAACTTGGCCATCCGCTTGACGATCAGGAAGCGCCGCTGCCAGACGAAAGCCGCCTTCTCCTTGGCGGTTGGACCGCGCTGCCGGCGCCGGGCCTGGGGCTGCTTGCTGGGGCGGCCACGCCGTCGCTTGCGGCCGGCCCGGCCACGCCGCGCTTGTGCCCGCCGCAACCGGCGCACGGCATCGAGCACCTTGTCCAGCACGTCGCGCAGCAGGTGGAAGACGCACAACGGGTGCTTGGCGTCGGGCCAAATCCCGTTCTTCTTCAAACAATGGGGCGGGCGAAAGAAGAAAGCCGCCGGGCGGCAACTGGATGGCCGGACATGGGATGAAAAGCCCTTGCAGACGTCGCTCCGGTTGTTGGAGAGATAGCCAGTGAGATAACGGACAGAGAAGAGGCATAACTGTCTCCATCCTCTCTGGCGTTGTAAGCTCCGTCCATGAACAGACTCTACGAGGGACGCCGAACCGAGCAAGGCTGTGTCGTCACCGCGGACGGTGGGCCGCTGAACCCGCGCTACGACCTGCGCAATCATTCCCCGCTGGCTACGAGTTTGGCTGTGGCGGATCGGGGCCGGCGCAGTTAGCACTTGCCTTACTGGCGGATGCCTTGGGCGACGAACTCGCCCAGGAGCATTACCAGCAATTCAAGCGGGAACGCATTGCTCCCATCGAGGGAGAGGTGTTCCTCATGACGCAGGCGGAGATCCGCTGCTGGATCGCGGCGGTGCTCCGCGAGGAATGACGGCCCGCTCGCCTATCCGGATCCCGGCCAGGACGAGTTGGCCCATCAAATGTGCCAGTTCAACCGACGAAAGCGCATCCGCAGCTTTCAAGGCGGCCATGCCCCGCTCGTCGAGTTTCAGCTCGACGGACGTCATGCTGTCGCCGACCTGCGGGACGCTGTCCACGATCGGCGGCTCGCCCGCCAACCTGACAAAGTAAAAGGACATTGTAACTCCTCATTTCGGTTCCACCTGGCTCTTCGAGTAGATCCGATCAAGGGGCGAAGCGCCAGGTCAGCAGGGAGGACAACCTGTTGTTCGTTGTGAACGTCCACACCGGCAAGTGCCCCAAGTGCGGCAAGCGCGCCAAAGAGAAGATGGGGGTGACGATCGAGTTCGAGCGCCGAGGCGACGGGGACACGGCCTTCCTCTGCCTGCGGCACTTCCGGAATGTGTTGGAATCAGTTTACTTCACCCAGGGCATCCGGAAACTCCGCGAGCTCTTGAACCTGCCGCCGCTCTCGGCAAAATTCGCTGACGTCCTCGACAGTTACCGCGCGGAGAAAAAACCGTGTCGCTCCTGACGCTGAAAGAGGCATTCGAGGAACTGCGGCGGAAAATCTCCCTCAGTACCCTCTACCTTGCCGTGGAAGAGAAGCGTCTCCCGCATTACCGAGTGTCCGGCTGCGGGAGACGCGGGAAGATTCTCGTGAAGCGCGATGACTTGTACGCCTGGCTCGAAGGCCAGAAGATCACGCCTTCGGCGGTTGGGACTCCGGAGGACGATCCGGATGAGGACGAGTGGCCCTAGCCGCCGCCTCCTGCATAGCCGCCACCTGCTGTCCCAAATGGGCATAATGAGCCATCATCGCGGGGCTCGTATGGCCGAGCAACTCCTGCATCTGCATCAGCGGCACGCCGGCGACGAGCCCGTCCGTCGTGAACGTATGGCGATAGCAGTACGCGGTCACTCCCTGCAGGAAGGGGAATTTGGACCGCAGGTGACGGAAACGGCAGCGGACGGCATTGCACGTCCAGGGCTGCCCACGGCTGTTGCGGAAGAGCGGACCTTCTGGGTAAAGAGTAGCCAGTCGCTCGCACAGCCGCATCATGGGCGGCGTGAGGTAGACGACGCGGGGCTTGTTCGTTTTCTTCCCGGTCTTGTGCCGCTTCGGTGGGAAGACCCAGAGGCCCGGCTTGACGAACGCCTTCGCCGTCACCTTGCGGATTTCTGACGGCCGGGCTCCGGTGCTCGTAAGGGCGAAGAGGAAGGTCTTGAACGCCTGACCCTTGACGCCGGCAAAGAGTTGTCGCCGCTCGTCAGGGGTGAGGATGCGTTCCCGCCGGCCCATCGGCGGTTTCTCCAGGTTCTGGAGCGGGTTCTCTTTGAGAATGCCGACTTTCACCGCCCAGTTGAGGGCTACCTTCAGGCAGGTGACGGCGCGGTTCTTCGTCGTGTCGGACCACTTCTTGGAGCGCAGCCAGTCCTCGGCGTCGAGCACCTTGAGTTTGCCGACGCGGGTGGTGCCGTAGCGCTTGGCGAAAGACTTGAGGTAATGGCGATACCAGGCGTGCGTCTCCGCGGAACACTTCGCCTTGGAGTGTTTCTTCAGGAACGCGATGAAGACGCGGCGGACGGTGGAGTGGCCGGACAGGTCGTCGGCCTTCCCCTCCTTGAGGAGTTGACGGTAGAGGCGGATGGCGGCTTTTTTGTTCTTTTCGCCCTCGACGAGGCGCTCCTGGCGGCGGCGGTTGCCGTGGCCGATCTGACCGTACCACCAGTTGTCCTCGGAGCGGAACCAGGGCTCGCGTTTGGTGCGTGGCATGGAAGACCCTCCCAAGAAAAGACCGAGGTAGGCCTGGAAGGGTCTGCCGAGAGGCCCCCGGCGTTGCCGCCCCGGGGGTTCTTTTTTCGCACGCAACAATCCTATTGTTGCATGGCTGCTGCTGAATCGCCCTAAGTCTATGGAGCCGACGGGGATCGAACCCGTAACCTCTAGCCCGGATTGCGCACCGTGTGACATTACCGACACATAATATCTCTGGAATGACTGCCGCTTCC
>DASPXY010000592.1:0-2491 GCA_035637055.1 Gemmataceae bacterium
CCTCCTCCGCGAGGGTAGAGGCACTTCCGGAGGCTACGGGTCCAGTCACGAGAGAAGCGAGCGCACCGTCCGGCAGCGAATCCTCCGCGAATTGCAGCAGCGCCTGCGCCGCCTGCGCGTAGCGGTTCGCGCCAGACTCCCCGTGCCGCAGACTGAGGGCATTTCCAAGGTACAGATAACCAGCGCAGAGCAGCAGCGCGAACGCCCGCGGATTCTTCCGGAGCACGCCGCGCAGATCGGCAAGGACGAAGTCGAACGGCGAACGGCGCCCATCGCCCGGCACACTTGCCAAAAGGTCAGCGAGCCCTGCGAGAAAGCGGCGCTGCCAATGGTGACGAGGCGTCGGACACGCACCGCCCGGGGTCTCCTCGCTGCAGATGTCCTCTTGCTGTTCAGGTGGCGGCACCGCTTCCAGGAGCAGTGTCGGGCAGCGTTTGTCCCGCTCGGTGACGGTGACGCGGAAGTGGCATGGTCCGTCCTCGTCAGTCAGACCGTCGAGCGCCACGAGCTGCCCGTCCGGACCACTGGCGAGATACTCGAACCGACGACCAAGTTCGCGCTGCAGCGATTCGAGGGCGTCGCTCGACAGGCTCCCGCCCTGGCCTTCCAGGCGCGGAAGCCCGGTTACCGGGTCTTCGCTGTATCGCAATGTCAAACTCGGCATGGGTGCCACTCCCAGGGATCGCTCACGCCTGCGCCAACCTGCCCTTGAGCGGCAGGAACCAGCGATCCTCCGCCAGCAGATCGTCGCGCAACATCTGGCACAATTCAGTGATCTCCGAGCTGTTTTCTGGGGAATTCCGTACATCCTGCTCGAGCAAGCCGAAGAGCAGCGTCCAGATGACGAGCGTATCGAGGTTGTACGGCCTGGGCGTGACACCTTCGCGCAGCAGCCAGATCGGCTCGGCGCCGAACGGATCGTCGTCGGACTCAGGCGCTACCTCCGCACGCTCGCCGGGTTGTTCGCGCAGGACGGCGTTGCCGAAGCCGAACGCCGTCACTGGCAAAATGGCCGCATCGACGACGTGCTCCGAGCGCTCGATCAGGTGACATAGCGGTCCCAGGGCGTCGCGCAGCGACTCATCGTTCAGGGCTGCACGAGCTTCGTCCGCGTCTTTGAACAAGGTGTCGATCTTGGTCAGCACGAGGGCGACGGCAGCGGGCTGCTCCATCGTCCGCAGCCGCAGCGACTCGCGCAGATAGGCGGTGGTGATGCGCAGGTCATTGCTGTAACGACGGCGGTCGCGCGGCGAGGGGTTCGGCGGCGGGCAGGGAATGACGGCCCAGAGCACGTGCGTGTTGACGAGGGTTTTCAGGTACTCGTCGTAGCGGGCCTGCTGCTCCGGCGCCGACTCCGGCAGCGTGTGCGTCAGCACCTGGCCGATCACCTCGCGCATCTTGTAGACGACGCGCTGACTATCGCCGTCGTAGAGGTAATAGCGGATTTGTGAGGCCTCAAGTGTCGGCGGCAGGCCGGACGCCTGCAGGATGTGTTGCGTCTCCTCCGCCTCGCGAATCATCTGGGCGACCTCGCGCGGGTCGCCGACGTCCACGTGCAGGCCGGACGGGAAAAAGTCGCCGACCGGCCCTTCGCTCATGGCCCGGAACAGGGCGGTCTTGCCGGCGTGGCCGCGGCCGATGCAGCCAGTACGCACCTCGCGCACGTCCGGGCCGCCCTCCTTGTGGAAAAACTCTGTCGGCCGCGCTTCGTTGGTGGGGGCGAAATTGCTCCGCTCACTGACGGCGGCAGGGAGGCCGTCTCTCTCACGCAAAAGGACCATGGTCAATCTCCAAATCGCTTGTTTCCGAGGTTGGCCGGTTAGTGGGGCAGGTGATCCGCAACACGATACGGTTTGCGCGAGCCGATCTCCGCCAGGGTGTCGGCGGCGGCGCGGCGGTCGGGGCGGTGGCGCACAGGGGCCGGCGACACGGCGGTCCCTTCGGGGGCGACCGGCTGAGGGCGGGCCGCATCGGCGAGCTTGCGCAGGCGGCGGAGGCGGCTGCCGGCCAGTTTGCGGGTCACGTCGAGAATGGCCAGCAGAGGCAGCAGCACCGCAGCGGCAATAGCCGCCAGGGCGAGGCCGAACGTCTGCGACCCCGCTATCGGCAGAATGTCCCACAGCCCCGGGATGGCATCGACGAAAGTGACGACCTGAGTGGGCAGCAGTTCCGGGCGGAACCACAACACCGCTCCGCCAGCCAGCAGCGCCACCAAGGCCAGCCGCACGGCCCAGCCGTAAACTTCCAGGATCAGCTTGCGCGTGCCCGCGAAGGGCAAGCAGAGCAACAGGAGAAAGGCGAATCCGACCCAGGCCAGAATATGCTCATACATGGATGGACCTCATCGTCTAGGGAGCCGGCGTGGCCGCGGCCGCGCGGCCGCGTGGCGTGCCAGCGTGGATGCGCCTGATTCGTGATGCAAACCGTATGCCGGGACGATTCCGTGCGGTTGCCGCTTGCGGCTTCGCGGGAAGTATCGCTACGAAGTGGT
>DASPXY010000593.1:0-2397 GCA_035637055.1 Gemmataceae bacterium
TGAAGGTCGTGCCGGTGTTGTTCGTCACCGTCACCCAGCCGGCCAGGTCCATACGATCCCCGGCCTTGTTGACGCGCGCCCGGTAGTCCACGCGCCACGTCATCGCCTGGGCCGCGTACGACACCTTGACCAACTCCTTGCCAGCTGCCTTCGCGTCCAGTTCCCAGACGAGCGTCGGCCGCGTCAGCAGGTTCGCCGGCAGCGAACTCAACTGGATGTCCTTGATGTTGTCGCCGCGCGGCACCAGATCGACGCCATTTGCGGTCTGCAATACCAGTTGGCTATTGTCAAAGCTGAGCAGGCGGCCCTTGAGTGTGCTGCCGTCGCTCGTGACGATGGCGAGATCGCGGTCGATGTACTTGTCGAGCAACTTCGCGGCGCTGACCAGGTCGAACTCGTAACTCTGCTCGACGACGCGGGCAGAATCGGGCTTCTTGAGGACAGCGAACTGCACCGTCTCCGGCACGATGGTGGCGGCGACCTCGCGGAAGCGGACGCTCGCCCGCCCTTGTTTGAGATCCATCAGCCGCCGCTCGCGCACCACGACGAAGTTCTGGTTGTAGACCGTCAGGCTGACGCCTTCGCCCTGTTCCGCCTCCGGAACCACTTTCGGCTTCTTCCCGGCATCCGGCGGCCCCGCAACGGTAGCGCCGGCGACCACCAGGACGGCGACAAGACACGTTCCTCTCATGGATCACTCCTGAGTTTCGATGGTGTAGCGAATGGTCCGCTCGGCGTTGGCGGCCAAATTGAAGTCAAAATAGATCGTCTGAGTATCTTTATGGTGGAGCGCCAGCGACGCTTCGATGAGCCTGTCATGGGGGTTCAAGCGCTGGGCGAAGGCGCGCACCTGGATCGGCTCCGCCTTGTGGTTGCGCACACGCATCTCGTACACGGCCTCCCAGCGGATGCCGAGCAGCCGATCCCCGAAGAATGCCTTCCGGGACACCTGGCGATGCTCCCCGACCACGTCGAAGGCGTAAGCGTACTTCAGGGCGATCTCTTCCTTGACGGCGGTGTGGTCGATCTCGGTGCGGCCAATGACCGCCGTTTCGCCATCGCGGTCGCGCTGCTCGACAGCGACGCGACCCTTCGGCAACGGCACGCCGAGGTTGTTGTCCTTGTCGTTCTTCGCCAGCAGTTCGACGCCAAGGCGCCGCCCTTGCCAGGGTTCGTAGACATAGCGGCGCGTGGTTTTCACGCCCTTGCGTTGAAAAAGGTTGAGTTGCTTGATTTGCCGATCGCGGATCGTGCTTGGCGTCGAAAGGGAGTACAGGTGGTACTCGAAGAAGGCCTTCTGGACGAACTCTCTCAGCTTGTCTGGACCACGGGCAAGCTCTGGCCTGTCGGCGAGGAAGAGGTCGGTGCCGTCGAGATCCCTCTCGCCCAGCCTCAACTCAAGCTCCACCGCCCAAGGATCGCGCAGCCGATGAATGTCGCCGGCGATCAGGCGCAGGCCCGCGTCGGGATAGGCCGAGCCGCTCGTGTTGTCGATCGTCACCCACGCGGACACGTCGAGCAGTTCCGGCTGGCCATCCTTGCCGGGCGTCACCAGCACGACATAGTCCGCCTGCCACTTGACGAAGCCACAAATGTAGGTCAACAACGTCTCATGTTTGCCGGGCGTGCGCGTGCGCAATTTCCAGACCAGCGTCGGGCGGACAACAAGGTCCGACGGCATGTCCTCCAGGCGCACCGCCTTGAGGGCAGCCCGGCTCAGGCTCTCGGTGCCGCGCTCCTGCTTCTGACCCGGCGCAGCGGCCAGGACGATTGTCTGACCGTCGAAGGAGACGAGATATCCGGATCGTTCTTCTCCGTCTTTGCCGACGCAGGTAACGCGGCGGTCGAGGTAGCGCTTGAGCAGGGCGTCCGCCGTGGCAAGGTCGTACTCGAAGGACTGCTCGACGACGTGCGTGCCGAGCGGATCGGTGCGGCTCTCGAAGCGCACGCTCGTCGGGTCGATGGTCGCTGCCACGTCAGTGAAACGCACGACGTTGTCGCCCGCCTTGAGGTTGAGGATGAGACGCCGGTCCTTGACCAGCGCCTGGCCGGTCAGCGTCGGGCCACGGCGGCGCGGGGGAGCGAGTGGCATGTACAGCGTCTCGCCGTCGGTCTCGGCGGCGCTGAAGATAGTCAACTCGACACCTTGGCGTTGCACCACGATGGGACCAGCTTCGACCGGTGGGACCGTGCCGGGGCCAAGCCAGATAACCAGGAAAAGCGTCGCAGCCGCGGCGACTCCGAGGGGGAGGGTTGCCCAGCGGCCGAGCGTCCAGGGCTGTTGCTGCGGCAGCGCGGCCAGGCGTGCGGGGAGCGTCTGCCAGCCCAGGTCCGTCGGCTGAGCCGCCCGACCGGCGGCGTCGAGGAGGTCTTCAAGAGATTGCGGATCCTCGGGGG
>DASPXY010000594.1:0-6961 GCA_035637055.1 Gemmataceae bacterium
CGCCTGGCGCGCGCTGCCGTCCGCGCGAGCGCTGGCCAGGGGCGAGAACAAGGAGGTTCGCGATGTCTGCGAGGGAACGGAGCGCCGACGGACTGACCAGCCAGGCAGGCCACTTGTCGCCCCAAGGCGGTCCGGTCGTCATCGACAGCTTCGCGGAACAGGGGCCCGATCCACTGATCAACTCCTACGAGGAGAGCATCCGCGCTGAACTCGCGGAGGGTGAGGATCTCGCTACCAGGCTCAGGCGGGCGCCGGCGGCGGTTCGCTCCGCCTACCAGCACCGCCAGGAACTGCTCGACGCTCTCCCCATCGGCGATGTCTCCGGCAAGGTTTGTGTTGACTTCGGCGTCGGTCGCCACGGATTTGCCGCACGCTTCCCCAAACTCCAGCAGTGTACCCGCGCGATCGGTGTGGATCTGTCCTACGCAGCGATCAAGGCGTCGGCCGACGTGTCCGAAGGCGGTCGTTATCCATACAGTCGCAATTACGCCTATTTCACCTCGCGTGGGGATCATATTGACCTGGACGACGCGAGCGCCGATCTGGTTTACGCCGGCGAGAGCATCGAGCGCGTCGAGAGCGCCGAGGCGTTTCTGGAAGAGGTCCACCGCATTCTCAAGCCCGGCGGCCTCCTGGTGCTGACGACTATAATGGCGTCCCCGGATGCGCCCTGTTTGTCCCTCGGCCCGGTTGTGGCTGCCAAGGAGCGGCGCGGCCTGATGGCGCGCCTGTCGCGTGTGCCGCGCAAGGCGTTCTCGCGCCTCGGCCAGTTCGTGCGGGCCAACCCATCACTGCGTAAACTGGCACGCTTTGTCAAGCGCCGTCTTGGCCGTTCCGCCGCGCCAGCGCTGGCCGATCTCGGTGCAGTGCAGGCCCTCGCTGCCGCCAGTGGCCTCGACCATCTCGGCCCGCTCGACTACGCGGAACTGCGGCGCTGTCTCGCCGGGCGTTTCGACCTGGTCGAAGTGCATGGTTACGGCGGGACGGTGGACGGCACAGTACACCCGATCGCTACGGGTGACGGAGCGGCCACGACTTTCGCTCCGCCCGAGCGCGCTCGCGGGATCGTCCTCCTGGCGCGACGTTCGGACGACTATCAGTCGGCGGGTTGTCGGCAGCAACGCTATCGGCATGACGCGGCGGAGATCGTCTACCGCGGCGGTCCCTGGGAGGTCACTGCCCTGTATCGCGCGCTGACCGGCAGACGGGCAACAGGCGGCGAAGGGGCGTGGCTGCTACTGCCCTTCACGGGCGAGGCACTGACGTTGCATTTCTGGGCGCACTCGTGGGGCGGCGAGGCCGTAATCGAGGTCGATGGAATCCGGCGCAGCGTGAACTTGTATAGCCCGAACCCGCACATGAAGCGCGTCCCGCTCCACGGGCTGCCTCCTGGCAAGCATGAGTTGCGCATCAGCGGCAGCCCGAACCGCGACGCGCGCAGCGGTGGCAATCAGGTGATCTTCTATCAGGCGACCGTCTCGGTGAAGGAGGAGACCCCGGCCAGTCACTCGGGTTGCGCGGTGCCGAAGCGGACCGCTGCGGAGCGCGAGCAGTTGCGGAAGAAAGTGGCGGCGCGGCAGTGGTTCCACACGATCGACCTGGGCGACGGCATCGTGACGCCCGGTTGCGACCACTCCCCGACGAAGATCGGCTACCTCAAGTTGCCGGAACGTCTCGACGGCCGGAGCGTGCTGGACATCGGCGCTTACGACGGCTTTTTCTCCTTCGAGTGCGAGCGGCGCGGCGCCAGTCGGGTGGTGGCGGCCGATCATTATTGCTGGTCCTACGGCGGCATGGCGACGAAGGATGGCTTCGACATCGCCAGGATGGCGCTGGGCTCCCGCGTCGAGGAGGCGTTCATCCCCGTCGAGGAGATTTCGCCGCAGCGGCTGGGCGTGTTCGATCTCGTCCTGTTCCTCGGGGTGCTGTATCACGCTCCCGATCCACTGCGTTACCTGCGCATCGTCCGGGCGGTGTGTCGCGGCCAGGTGATCCTGGAGACCGAGATTGACGCCGAGGATTATCCGCAGCCGGCCGCCGTCTTCTATCCCGGTGCCACGCTGAACAACGACGCGAGCAATTTCTGGGGGCCGAACATGGCGTGCGTCGAGGCGCTGCTGCACGAGGCGGGTTTCCGCCGTGTCGAGCGGATCTGCACGTTCAACATGGTGCGGCGCGGCACGCGGCCGTTCCACCGTGCGGTCTTCCACGCCTTTGTGTGAGCGGGCATGGCGCGTAAGCCCACGGGTTGCAACCCGTGGGCTTGACACCATCCCACGGAGGGGATCCAACGTGTCCCAGACGAGCGGCCCTTCGGCGCGGCGCGTCAGCGTCGTCATCAATACCTACAACCGCGCGGCCAGCCTGCGGCACACCCTCCACGCTCTCCGATATCAGACTTATGAGCCCTTTGAAGTGATCGTTGTCAACGGTCCCTCCACCGACGACACCGACAAGCTCCTCGCCGCGATCGCGGACGTCCGCGTCGCGCATTGTGCCGAGGTCAACCTGTGCAAGTCGCGCAACGCGGGCATCGCCGCCGCGGACAGCGAGATTGTGGCCTTCATCGACGACGACGCTCTCCCGGAGGCGACCTGGCTGGAGGAACTGGTCGCCGCCTACGATGCCGATGACGTTGGCGGCGCCGGCGGCCGCGTCTTTGACCACACCGGCTTCGACTACCAGTACCGCTATTCCGTCTGCGACCGCCTCGGCAACACGCGCTTCGACCTCAAGCCGCCCTTCGACGCCTACACCGTTCCCGGCGCCGATCCCTTCGTCTTCCTGCAGGGGACCAACGCCAGTTTTCTGCGGCAGTGCCTCGTCGATATCGGCGGCTTCGACGAGGAGATCGAATACTACATGGACGAGGTCGATGTCTGCCGTCGCGTCATCGACCTGGGTTATCGACTGCGGCCGCTCCCCGGCGCCGCGGTCCACCACAAGTATCTCGCCAGCCACCGCCGCAACAGCGCCAAGGTCGTCTTCGACCCGTTCCCCAACGTCAAGAACCATTGCTATCTCGCGGTCCTCAACAATCAGAAGCGGCGGCCGTTCCCCGAACTGCGTCAGATTCTCCGCACCTTCGCCGACGGCGTCCGGGAGTCGGCGTACGTGCATCACGCCGCCGGCAAGTTCACCGACGCCCAGCGCGACTTGTTCCTGGAGCAGGTCGAGCGCGGCCTGGAGGTCGGCATCGACAAGGGCATCCGCAACAAGCGGCTCCATCGCGAATTTCCATCCGTTGGAGGGCGATTTGTCCCTTATGGCGTGCTCTGTCCCCAGTCGAGGAGACTGAAGGTCTGTTTCATCTCTCAAGAATATCCGCCTGGCGATTACGGCGGGATTGGCCGCTTCACTTGTGACCTCGCGACCGGCATGGCGGCGCTGGGTCATGAGGTCCATGTCGTGACGCGCTCGGCGGATGTCAACCGCGTGGACTTTGAAGATGGCGTATGGATGCATCGCTTATTGCCGCAGGAGCGCTACGTCCCCGAGTTGGACGGCGTACCGCTGGCCGGCAACCTGTTTCACTCCAGCGGCATCTATCACGAGGTCTGCCGCATCCAGGCGAGCGCCCCGATCGACGTTGTCTCCGCGCCGCTCTGGGCCTGCGAGGGCATGACCTGCTCGCTCGACAGCCGTTTTCCGACGATCCTGTCGCTGATGACCTCGATGAAGACGCTCGCCGGCATGCATCCGTCGTGGGGTGGCGGCGACGGTCCGCGCCAGATGATCGCGCTGGAGGGGATCACCGCGCGCCGGGCGAGCGCGCTGCACGCGATCAGTCACGCCATTCTCGAAAAGGTGCAGGAGGACACCGGGGCGCGCGAAGTACCCGCCGCAGTCGTGCCGCTGGGGATCCGCGACCGCAGCCGGGAGTATCCGTCGCGCCGCAACGGCGACGGCAAGGTGCAAGTGCTGTTTGTTGGCCGATTAGAGAGGCGCAAAGGGGTCGATGTGCTGCTGGAGGCGGCGGTCGAGCTGCGCGCGCGCCACCCCCAGGTCGAGTTCATCCTGGCGGGCAAGGAGACGACCAACACCGAAACCGGCACGACTTATCGCAAGGCGTTCGAGGAGCGCCACGGCGGCGACCCGACACTGGCCGGGCGCGTGACCTTCGCTGGGGCGGTTTCCGAGGAGCAGCTTTATCAGCTCTACGCCGATGCCGACGTGGTCTGCATGCCGTCGCGCTATGAGTCGTTCGGCCTGGTGCTCGTCGAGGCGATGATGTTCGGCAAGCCGGTGGTGGGCTGCGCCATCGGCGGCATGTGCGAGATCGTCGAGCCGGGGGCGAACGGCTTCCTGGCAATCCCCGGCGACAGCACGTCACTGGTGGATTGCCTGGAGCGGCTGATCGAAAGCGAGGCCCTGCGCTGCGAGTTCGGCAAGCGCTCGCGCGCACTCTACGAGCAGAAGTACGCCCTGCCGATCGTGGTTGAGAACACGCTGCGCTACTACGGCGAGGTGAGCGTTCGCCACAAGGCACGCCCTGGGACCGCAATTCCCGCCACGCCCGAGCGGCTCGCGGAGGTGATCGCGGAGGCCGGGGGCGTTTCCGCCGAGAGGGCGGCGAAGGCCGCGGCGCGATTGCTGGATCGGTCCCACTTCCCGGTCGATTACATCATCGGGCTCGGCAAACTGTGGCACCTCTCTGCAGAGGAGTTTTTGAAGCGGGTTTATCCGCTGATCCTGAAGCGCGACCCCGACGATGAAGGTTGGCGGCATTACCTGACGAGCATGCGCACCGGCATGGCGCGCGGCGAGGTCGTGCGCGAGCTGGTCCTCTCGGAGGAGGCACGCAACGCGGACGTGCCGAACACCTGGCTGAGCGAGTCCGCCGGGGTGGCGGGGTGTTTGGGGCTGCGTGGCTGGCTGCGGAAATGTGTGCGCGGCGTGCGCCGGGTCGTCGGGAAAGTGGTTCGGCGAGCGGACGACCGCCGTGTCGCGCGCACGCCGGTGGAAGTTCCGCCCGGAGCGTCAGGAGATGTGGCGATGAACCTGGAATCGATCGGGAGTGCGCCGTCAGGCAGCCGCCTGGGACGGCTGAAGGCGTTGCTGTCGCCGAGGAAAGCGTTGAGCTATGCCAAGCGACTGCTGCTCTTGCCGTGGAACTTCCAGAAGGTCTACGAGGCGTTCCAGCAAGAAATTCCCGACACGATCAAGCAGATCGAGGCGGACATCGGGCAGCACGAGCAGCGCCTGATCGAACACATGGAGCAGGTCACCAAGGAGATGCGGCAGTTGAAATATCGCTTTGCGGAGTTCTACGGCGCCCTCCTCGAAGAGTTGCGCCGCCAGGGCAGCAAGCTCGATGAACTCGCCGGCACCCACGCGAAGGCCGAGGGTCCGCGGGAGCAGAACCGTGCGGCGTAGGAGTTCGTCATACGAACCCGGAGCGCCAGCGACGGGACCAACACACACAAGCCCGGAGCGCGAGCGCCGGGACGGTAGCAGGCTCCCGTCCCGGCGCTCGCGCTCCGGGCTTGTGTGGCGAGCGTCTGGAGCATTTCGCGAATGAGGGAGTGGAGGCGAGCGTTGAGCACGGCAGCGGGGCCGACGATCAGCATCGTTATCAACACCTACAACCGCGCCGCCAGTCTGCGGCAGACGCTGGACTCCCTCCGTTATCAGGTCTACGATCGCTTCGAGGTGATCGTCGTCAACGGCCCCTCGACCGATGACACCGAGGCCGTCCTCGCGGAGTTCGCGGGCCGCGTTCGCGTCGCCCATTGCCCCGCCGTCAACCTGTCGAAGTCGCGCAACGTCGGCATCGCGGCGGCGAGCGGCGAGGTCGTCGCCTTCCTCGATGATGACGCCATTCCCGATCCCTATTGGCTTGTACAGCTGGCCGCCGGTTACGACTCCGAACGCATCGGCGGCGTCGGCGGTGTCGTGTACGACTATACGGGCTACTCGTTCCAGTTCGCCGCGTCCGTCACCGATCGCGTCGGCAATTCGCGCTACGATGTCAAACCGCCGTACTGGGGCTACCTGCTGCCCGGCGGCGACCAGTTCGTCCATCTGCAAGGAACCAACGCCAGCTTCCGCCGGCGCTGCCTGGAAGAGATCGGCGGCTTCGACGAGGAGATCGAGTATTTCCTCGACGAAACCCAAGTGTGCCTGCAACTGGTCGATCACGGCCACCAGCTGCGGCTGCTCGACTGCGCCGCCGTCTACCACAAGTTCCTGCCGAGCCACCTGCGCAATGAGTTGAAGCTCTTTCGCAAACCGTTCCCGGCCATCAAGAACAAGTGCTACTTCGCCCTGCGGGCGCGTCTGCCCGCGACGCCGGTGGAGGAGGTGCTGGCGAAGTGCCACGAGTTCGCCGACCGCGTGCTCCAGGACGGACGGACGTATCACTACTGGGGTGCGCTCACGACCGAAGAGCTGCGCACCTACGAGGACGATGTCGATCGCGGTTTGTGGATCGGCATTAGCCGCGGCCTGAACGGCGAGCGGAAGTCCGGCCGGATCCCGCCAGCGCAGCCCGAGCAGTTCCGGCCCTACCCGCGCTTGATTCCTCCCTGTGGGCCATTGAATCTCTGTTTTGTCTGCCATGCTCAACCGACGGAGGACGCTGTTGGCCGCGCCGTCTGGGAGTGTGCCCGTGGCATCGCGGCGCTGGGCCATGAGGTCCACTTCATCACGCGCTCTCCGGACCACAACCGCGTCGATTTCGAGGACGGCGTCTGGGTTCACCGTCTGTTGCCCGAGAAGGAAGGGGCGTGGGGACACGCCGAACTCGCGCCGACCGTGCGGGCCGAACTGGGTCACGCCGCGGCCGCCCACAAGGAGGTTCGCCGCATTCGGCAGTGGCGGCGCGTGGATCTGGTCGATGTCGCTGCTCCGCGGTGGGACGGCCTGGTGTGCCTGGAGGACGACGATCTGAGCTGCATCCTGACCTTGCATCCCCAGATGCCAGCCAGCGAACCGCAGACCTCCGTCGAGTTTTCGCAGC
>DASPXY010000595.1:0-3790 GCA_035637055.1 Gemmataceae bacterium
TTGCTCCGCTCCGTCTTCCAGGAGGCCCGGGCCGCAGTCGCCGCTGAGGCCAGCGCGCGCGGGCATCCTGTTGGCGACCTGGCGACCACGCTCCTGCTCGCAGTGGCGACCCCCGACCTGCTCGCGGCCGGCCAGGTGGGCGACGGGGCGATCGTGGCCCGTTTGGCTGAGCAGCATTTCCAGACCGCCACGCGGCCGCCCGCCCAGGAGTTCATCAACGAAACCACGTTGCTGACCTCCGCTCACCTGTCAGGACAGGTTCAGTTCGCTAACCTGCGCGGCCGCCTGACCGGGCTGGCCCTCTTCTCCGATGGCCTGCAGCTGCTGGCCCTCCAAATGCCCCACGCGACGCCCCACGCCCCTTTCTTCGACCCCTTGCTGCGTTTCGTCGAACACACGCCCGATCGGGCCACGGCGGAGGAGCAACTGCGGCGCTTCTTGCAATCGCCACGCCTTGCCGAGCGTACCGACGACGATTTGACCTTGGTGCTGGCAGCCCGCACCGCTGGCTGATACTCTAAAACCTCCGTCCGAGGTACGCAGCGAAAGCAGTCGGTGCCGCGCCAAGCGGCAATTGGAGAAGGCGGCCATGACCCTGACCTTGCGCCTGGAGCGAGGCGCACACACTTTTCTGCTTGAGGGCCAGCCGCTGGCCCGCGGCGGCGAGGCAGCCATCTATGTGCTGCCCCACCAGCCCACCCTGGTCGCAAAGGTCTATCACGAGCCGACCGCCGCTCACGCCGCCAAGGTGGCCGCCATGATCGCCGCCCCGCCCGCCGATCCCATGGCCGGCCGCGGTCACGTATCGATTGCCTGGCCGCTCGACCGCCTGCTCGAAGCCGGCGGATCGCGCTTCCTCGGCTACGTGATGCCGCGCGTGGACCGCGTCTGGCCCATCCTCGAGTTCTACAACCCCGGAGCGCGCCTGCGACTGTGTCCCCTGTTCCACTACGGCTACCTGCTGCGGACCGCGTGCAACCTGGCCGCTGCAGTGCGTGCCCTGCACGAACGCGGCTACGTGGTCGGCGACCTGAACGAGTCGAACATCCTCGTCAACAACATGGCCCTGGTCACCCTGGTCGATACCGACTCCTTCCAGGTGCCCGGTGCGGGGTTGGTTCACCGCTGCCCCGTGGGCAAACCGGAGTATACGCCCCCGGAATTGCAAGGGGCGCGCTTCGCCGACTTCGACCGCGGCCCGGAGCACGACGCCTTCGCGCTCGCGGTCCTGATCTTCCAGTTGCTGATGCAGGGCATTCATCCGTTCGCGGGCCGTTACACCGGGCAGGGCGAGCCGGGCGGCCTCGGCGAGCGCATTGCGGCGGGGCACTGGCCCTACGCTTCGAGCCGGCGCGTGCCTTTCGCCCCCAACCCGCACGCCCCGCCGTTCGAGACGCTGCCGCCGTTGGTGCAAGCGCTGTTGCGCCGCTGTTTCGAGGACGGCCACGCCCGGTCCTCCTTGCGGCCGACCGCGGCCTCGTGGCACCACGTGCTGCTGGAAAGCGAAAAGGCGCTCGTCGCCTGTCCGGCCAACCCCAAACAGCACGTCTTCCACCGCGAGCAGAAGTCCTGTCCGTGGTGCTCTTTGGCGGCTGTGCAGGGGCGCGACCTGTTCCCGTCGGCGGAGGATGTGCAGGCGGGTCGGGTTGGGACGCGGGCGGCAACGACCCGTGCGACCGAAGTGGTCCAGGTCGCCCTCGCTCCAGCCCCCCTCGGGCACGGCCCCCCGAGTCGTGATATCCCCGCGGCCCCGCCTGCTCGCCCAACCCCCGGCTCCGTGCCTGTGATCGTGCCGCCTGTCTCGGCGACGAGTTCCCTACCCGCCGAGTCTCCAAGGCTACCGAGCCAGCGAACTCGCCCCTCGGACCTCGAACCGTCCGCCGTGAGACCTCCTGTTCCGGGCCGGCGCGCGATCCCCTGGCCGCTGCTGATCGGCGGAGGCGGGCTCGTGGCAGTCCTGACCGTGGTGCTGTTCTTGGTCCTGGGCGGCAAGCGTCCGGCAGTCGATCCGGCCGGTCCTGGCGAACGGGTCGAGAACGTCCCGAGCAAACAGGCCCCGGAGAATCCCCCCAAGCAGGAAATCCCCAAGCAGGAAATCCCCAAGCAGAAAGAAGAGGCAGCGCAGCCTGTGCCGGGACCAACGATCGCGCAGGAGCGCAGGCAGGAACAGGGCCTCAGCATCACGACCCTCAACCTACCGGCCTCCCAGATTGTCAACGACCTGGTCTGGACACACGACGGCCAGGCGTTTTTCGCTCTGACGAGTGAAGGTGTCCTGAGTCGCATCGCGCTCAACGGCTTTCTCCTGGAGCGGAAAGTCACCTTCGGCGGCCCCTGTTGTTTCCTGGCACTCTCCGCCGAGGGGCCGCTCGTAGCGATGAAGGATCTGCAAGAGGTCTGGGTGTGCGACCCCGTCACGCTCGACGTCAAGAAAAAGATCGCGGCGCCTTCGGTCGAGCGCGTCCTGTCGGCGCCGGGTCTGAAGATCGCCCTGGCGACGAGCCGCAGACAGCCATCGAATGATGGCACCGTGACCATCCTCGACCTGGTCAAAGGAACGCAGGTCGGCCAGTTCGAGGCGAATACGCGGTACTCCCGGATCACGCCCGATGGCAAGTATTACTTCGCCGTGGGCGGCGGCGCGAGCCTCTCCCGCTACAGCATCAACGGCACCACCCTTACCCTTGAGCAGCGAACCGGCTCGATGGGCTCGAACGCCCAGAGCGTCAACGTCAGCCCGGATAGCAAGTACGTTTGCCTTCCCTGCGGGGGCGGCAACTCCAAGGCGGACCGCCCCTATAGCACCTGTGTCTACCCAGTTGGCAACCTGAACGAACCGGAATTCACGCTGCCTTCGGGCGGTTACCCCCATGTGGTCGGCTTCGACCCGGCGGGTGGGCTGGTCTACACCCAGAACGCGGAGACGCAACTGCTCGTCTACAGCATAACCGCCATCAAACGGGGGGAATACAACCTCACCGGTCGCGACGCTCGCGCCGACGGGTCGCGGCAATTCGTGCCGCACCCTCGTGGCAAGAGACTGCTCGTGCTGACCGGAAAACGTCTTCTGTTCGTTGAACTGGAAGGCACTGGGAACTGACTCCAATTTCCGGGGAGCGAGACCGAGAGGAGGCATGGCACAGGCCGCTCAAGAATCCCGACTCCGGCTGGTCGGCGGGAACGCGGTCCACATCAAAGTACACTTCTGGCCAGAAGTTTCTTGACCCTTGCGCGCCAACGCATTACGATACATCCTTACCTGGGGGTTCCGCTGCCCTCGGGGCGCTGCGAAGCACACTCAGCGGACCAACCAACAGCGTGGGCCATCGCCCACCGCCCCGATTCACCAACCGCCCGACGTTTTTGTCCCGCCCCAGGGCCTACAGGGACTTCACTCGCATCGAGGAGATCATCCATGCAAGGGGACAGGGTTTCGACCCGTACCATCCACGCCGGCGCGGCTTCGTTGGCCGTGCTCGCGGCGCTGTTCCTGGCCGGCCCCGCCGCCGCCCAGCCGCAACTCGGCAGCCTCACGCCCACCCCGCGGCTCAACGTCCTCACACCCACCGGCGGCAAGGCCGGCACCAACATCGACGTTACCCTCAACGGCACCGACCTCAACGGCCCCGAGGCAATCCTCTTCAGCCACCCCGGCATCAAGGGCACCCTGCTGGACGCCGTCGTCGTCCCCCCCGACCCGAAGATCAAGCCCAAGGGCGGCATGAAACAGGTCGGCACCCCGACCGCCAGCAAGTTCTCGGTGAAAATCGGCTCTGACGTGCCGCCGGGC
>DASPXY010000596.1:0-7743 GCA_035637055.1 Gemmataceae bacterium
CTTACTCTCCTTCCACACCAGGGCGAGACGCGCATGTGTAGCTCGCTCTGGTGTGGAGAGCAACCGAACTGTGGTAGACACGAGAGACCTGTTTCGCCATGTCCTGTTCCCCCACTCGGTCGCGAGGCGGAGGTCCCGTCCGGGCCTCAAAGGATGGTCGCCCCGGCAGCCCAGTTGTCCGGCAACTGCGGGAGTCGGCTGGCCTCCTTCGCCGTGAGAGCCCGTTTGCCGCGAATCGTGAAGTGAATCCAGCCCCCACACCCGGGACAGCGCCCCGCAAACCCGACATCGCTCCACCAAGCGCGCACCAAGGGGTCGTGAACCCCTCGGCCATGCGCTTCGAGGCGAAAGTCGATCGCCTGCAGCTGTTGCTTGCAACCAGGATGTGGGCAGTCTGGATCGCTGTAGACGATGTGGGGGGCCATCTGGTGCTCCTCGCCGCCCTTGCGGTAAAGTGCGTGCATCTGCTCAACCTCTTCAGCCGTCGGGGGCTTCAAGGGATTTAAAGTATCCGCCATTGTCTCGCCTCCTCGTTCAAGCGATCACCACCTACCCTCCATGTTACCAGCGAAAGGCGGGGCAAACTAGCTGCGAACAGGCCGAGTCAGCGCTTCGCTTTTTCGCGACAAACTGCTATAGATGGTGGGTAAAGAGGCCCGCGGAACGGCATCCCGGACCCACCTCTTGAGGATCTGGACCGATACGATGAACAAACCGCAATCCACCGAACTCCTTTTCGAGTTGTCCGAAGCCGGGCGGCGCTGCCATCGGCTTCCCCCCTGCGACGTGCCGGCGTCGGCGTCGCTCAGCGAGTTGATCCCCGACGATCACCTCGCCGACGAACCGCCGCCGCTGCCGGAGGTCGGCGAGATCGACCTCGTCCGCCACTTCGTCAACCTCTCGACGCGGAACATGTCCATCGACACCAATTTCTATCCGCTCGGGTCGTGTACCATGAAGTACAACCCCAAGCGGCACGAACGCCTCGCCGCCCTGCCCGGCATCGCCAACCTGCACCCTCTGCAACCGGACGAGTCAACGCAGGGCATGCTGCGGCTGCTCCACTCCATGCAACTGACCCTCGCCGAGATCGCCGGCCTCGACGCCGTCTCGCTGCAGCCGGCCGCCGGCGCCCACGGCGAACTGACATCCCTGCTCGTCGCGGCGGCGTACTTCAAGGATCGCGGCGAGCAGCGCACGCGCGTCCTCATCCCCGACAGCGCCCACGGCACCAACCCCGCCAGCGCCGCCCTCGCCGGCTTCGACGCGGTCACCATCAAGAGCGACAGACGCGGCCGCGTGGACATGGGCGACCTGCGCGCCAAACTCGACGAGCGCACGGCAGTCTTCATGATCACCAACCCCAACACGCTCGGCCTGTTCGACGAGCAGATCGCGACCATTACGGAGCTGCTGCACGCCAAAGGTGCGCTGGTCTACCTCGACGGCGCCAACATGAACGCCATCCTCGGCATCACGCGGCCCGGCGATTTCGGCATCGACATGATGCACTACAACGTCCACAAGACCTTCACCGGCCCGCACGGGGCCGGCGGCCCCGGCTCCGGCCCCATCGCGGTCCGCAAGCCGCTCGCCGCGTATCTCCCGGCGCCCGTCGTCGTCGAGGAGAACGGCACCTTCCGCCTCGATTACGACCGGCCGAAGTCGATCGGCCGCGTCCGCAGTTTCTTCGGCAACGTCGGCATCCTCGTGCGCGGCTACTGCTACATTCGCACGCTCGGCCCGCGCGGTCTGCGTGAGGTCAGCGAGATCGCCGTCCTCAACGCCAACTACCTGCTCGCGCGCGTCAAGGGCGGCTACGAGGTGCCGCACGGCGACCGCTGCATGCACGAGTTCGTCGCCAGCGCCCGCACCCTGCGGCGCGAACGCAAGATCAGTGCGATGGATGTCGCCAAGCGGCTGCTCGACTTCGGCTACCATGCGCCGACGGTGTACTTCCCGCTGGTCGTGCCCGAGGCGCTGATGATCGAGCCGACCGAGACCGAGAGCAAGGAGACGCTCGACGCCTTCGCGGACATCTTGCTGCGCATCCGCGAGGAAGATGCGGAGTTCCTGCACAACGCGCCGCACACCCTGGAGATCAGCCGGCCGGACGAAGTGAAGGCCGCGAAGGAGCCGATTCTGCGGTGGAAGCCGTAACCGCTTGTTGCGTGAGTGCCCCCACAGGATCGAATGCAGGAGGATGCCAGTATGCCGATCACCAAACCACAGACCCGGACCCTCCCCCCGCTCGAAAATGGGGACCGACTCGATCAGAAAACGTTTCACGCTCGCTACGAAGCGATGCCGGAGGACTTCCGTGCAGAACTGATCGGAGGGATCGTCTACGTGTCATCTCCACAAAAGAGGCCCCACGGCAAGACGCAGCAGCTGGTCCACCATTGGTTGGGTGAGTACGTTCTGGCCACGCCGGGAACGGATGCGCTGGACAACACTACCCAGATCCTGGGGCCAGACAGTGAACCTCAGCCCGACGCTTGCCTGTTCATTCTTCCCGAACACGGCGGCCAGGTTTTTGTGGACGAGAACGAATACATGAACGGCCCGCCGGAACTGATTGTTGAAGTCGGCGCTGCTACCGAGTCGATCGACTTGCACCGCAAGCTGCAGGACTACGAGAAAGCCGGCGTGCGAGAGTACATCGTGCTGGCGGTGCGGACACAGCGAGTGTTCTGGTTTGTGCGCCAGCGCAACAAGTTCAAGGAGGTGCCCCTCCCCGACGATGGCATCTTTCGTGCTCGGGTATTTCCCGGGTTGTGGCTCGCCGCCGAGGCCATGTTGCGCGAGGAGCGTGCTGGCGTACTGGCCGCTCTCAAACAGGGTCTGGCGACTCCCGAACACGCTGCTTTTGTCGCCAGGTTGCGGAAACAGGCATCCAACCCATGACGGCCGACCGGAAACCCCTCACCCTGCGATTGCTGCCCCACGCCGTCGCCGGCGGGGCCGAGAACATGGCCCTCGACGAGGCCCTGCTGCAGAGCGCCCAGCGCGGCCAGGCGACCCTCCGCTTCTACGGCTGGGACACGGCGACCTTGAGCCTGGGCTACTTCCAGCCCGAGCGTGTGCGGCACCACGACGCCCAACTCGCCGCCCTCCCGTGGGTGCGCCGACCGTCCGGCGGGGCAACGCTCATCCACCAGCACGAAGTGACCTACTCGCTGACGCTGCCGCCGGGAGAACCCTGGCAAACGCTCGTTGTGGCACGGTCTCCTGACCGTGCCACGCCTTCTGACCGAAGGTCTCCCCGTGAGGCCGGGAGCCCAGAGGAGACCTTCGGTCAAGCCCCGCGGCACGGTCAGGAGACCGTGCCGCAACGGGACACGATAGGGTCCGGTTGCTCGTGCTGGCTGCGGCGCATGCACGAGATCATCGCCGGCGCCCTCGCGGATCTGGGCGTGCCCACGCGCATGCACACGCCGGAGCCGGATCAGGTGAACCCCGGTTTCCTCTGCTTCCGTCATTTCGTGGCGGGCGACGTGCTGATCGGTCAGGCGAAGGTGGTCGGCAGCGCTCAACGGCGTCAGCGGGGGGCCTTGTTGCAGCACGGAGCCATTCTGCTCGCCTCCAGCCCGTGGACGCCGATTCTCCCCGGCATTCTGGAGTTGACCGCGTGCCGGCTGTCTGCGGAGGCAGTGGCGAAGGCGGTCGTGAGGCGCTTCGTGCCCAGGACAGGATGGACGCTGGCACCGGGTGACCTGACCGCGGAAGAACGACAAACTGTATCGGATTTAACGCAAAACAAGTACGCTGCGGACGCCTGGAATCGCAAACGCTGACGCGGCTCTCTTCACGTTCCCAAACTCTGTTTGGGAACGGGCTTGGGCGAAACTCCGTTTCGCCTCCTCTCCTCCAGTCGGGGGGCGCCACGCGAAACAGAGTTTCGCCCAAGCCGTTCCCAAACAGGAGTTTGGGAACGAGGTGGCCTGGCTCCTCACAACTTCAGAGTTGGCGCTTTGGGCTCCCCCGAGCATGAGCGTGGCTTCCAGGCCCTTCTCCCCTAGAATACCCCCATTCTTGCCGAGAACCGCTGTCCGAAGGAGCTTGTCGCATGAAGGGTGATCCGCAGGTAATCGACGTCCTCAACCGCGCTCTCACCGTCGAACTGACCGCCATCAATCAATACTTCTGTCAGGCCAAGATGTGCATGAACTGGGGCTTCACCAAACTGGGCAAGAAGCATTACGAAGAGTCGCTCGGCGAGATGAAGCACGCGGAGAAACTGATCGACCGGATCCTCTTTTTGGAAGGCACTCCGGAAATCGCCCGCTACGACGTCATCCGCGTCGGCACGAACGTCGAGGAGCAGTTGCGAAACGACCTGACGCTGGAGATGGGCGGGGTCAAGCTCTACAACGCCGCCATCGAACTCTGCACCAAGCACAAGGACAACGGCACACGCGAGATCCTCGAACCGATCCTGACCGAGTCCGAGGAGCACGTCGATTGGTTGGAGACGCAGCTGGGCCTGCTGAAAGCGGTCGGCGAGCAGAATTACTTGCAGACGCAAATGGGCGCGGCGGACGAGGAGGGTTGAGGCTCGGCGGCGAGGTAGCGTTTGAGCAGGTGGTGACAGCAAGTACAGCCATCGCCAGCGCCGGTGTGAACGCGAATCTCCTTGAGCGTCGTCAGTTGCAGCGTCGTGATCGCCTCGACCAGCGCGCGCTCCGTCACCTGAAGGCAGCGACAGACGATGCGCTCCGGACATTGCGTACAGATCTGCGCGGCGGCTGCGGGAGTAGGGCAGTCCTTGCAGGCATCGGGGAGGGAGAAGGGTTCCATGATGGAATCCAGCCTTCAAAGCGGGGAGCGCAGCGCGGGGGGTAGGATCGCCTCTTCGTGATCGAAACGCTGCTGTTGAGACTTAATCTCAATAGCATTTTACCGGCCTCCGCCCGATTGTCAAGGTGAGGTTTAATGGAAAGAAAGGCTTTTTCCGGTCGGAAACACACAAGGCCCACGGGAATCCCGTGGGCCTTGTCGCATAATCAACCGTTCACTGAGAGCGTTGTCCTAACTTGGTTCGTAGTTCCGCCTTTAGGCGGTGGCCAGCCAACCGCCTGAAGGCGGAACTACGAACGACACCTTTTCTGTTCAGGCGTTATCGTCCTTGCAGTTGCGCCTGGGCCTGTTGACGCAACCCCTGGAAGCGCTCCTGCCAGGTTCCCTCGGCCAGTTGACGATAAACACGCTGGGCATCGGCCAGCCGGCCCGCCTGCTGCAGGTTCTGGGCGCGGTCCCAGAGGATCTGAGCGTTGGTCCGCTCCGACTCGAACGCCGTCGCGTAGGCCCGATCCGCCAGGTCCAACTCGCCCTCGCTGCGCAGCGATTGGGCCAGGCCCACCCACGGAGCGGCCTCGTTGGGCTTCAGGCCGATCGGCGTCGTCAGGTAGTCCCAGGCCAGGTCGCCGGCCCCCACCGACCGCAGGATCTTGCCTGTGACCTGGCAAGGAACCGCGTTCTCCGGATCGAGGGCACGCCAGCGATCCGCCGCTCGGATCACTTTCGCCAGGAACTCCTGCGAGGCGGGCGTATCGAGCATGGTCAACGCGGTGGCCATCTGTTGATACTGGTTGAGGAGGGTGCCGTAGTCGGCCCGGAGTGTGTCCAGGTTGACCATCTCCGGCAGGTTGCAGTACTCCAGATCGAGCGCCTTTTCCATGCAAACGACGGCCCGACCCGGCAGGTTGCGCTTGGTCGCCAGTGACGAGGCCAGACGCCACAGCCGCGGCGACCGGCCGACCGTCTCGTCCTTGAGCAATTCTTCGAGGCGGACCCCGGCGCGGGCGAACTGCTTCGTCTCCAGCAGGTACTCGACCGTGGACAGGCCGACCACGCGGCCCTCATTGCTCTCGCCCGCTGCGGTCCGGGCGATGTCAAAGAGTTCCTCGGCCAGCACGCGGTCGCCGAGCTGATGAGCCTGCCATGCCAGCCCGACCACGCTGAGCGGGCCGTTCTCCTTCGCTGCCTGGGTGCCGGCCTGGCGCATCCATTCCATCCAGCCAACTTCGTTCGCCGGCGCATTCTGCAGCGCGGTGCGGAAGACGTCGTTGATGGGCGGCAGAATGCCGGCCTTGAGGGCGTCGGCGTGGAGTTGCCGGAACGCCTCGCGGCCCTTGCCGTGGTCGCCCGACGCCACCAGGAAGCGGGCACGCTCGTAACGAGCCGCGTAGCCCAGCCCGAGAGCGTCACCGGCGAGCAGACGGGCATCTGCCAGAACCTGCCGGAACTCCGCGGGGGCGCTGGCGCTGCGGCCCTCGACCGCGTCGAGCAGCGCCCACACCAGCAACGGCGACGGGGCGCTCTTGAGGTATGCCTGGACGCGGGTGCGGACGGGTTCGAGGTCGTTATGGTTGGGATCCTTGTGCCAGCGCCGCCACAGGTCGCGGAAGCTGGCGAACTTCTGCACGAAGCCGTCCGCCGGCCCGTCCAGTTCGCCCAACGCGGTGCGGTCGCCGTTGACGATCGCATCGTTGTGATAGGCGAGGTACATCGCCAGCGGCGAGTTGGGATGCTCCCAAACGATGTCCATGCGGACCCGCTGGCCGTTCCACTCGTGAGCCTGGCCCGGATTGATCGCCACGCCGCCGGCGGTCAGCAACGTGTAGAAGCCCAGGCGCCGGTCGCCGCGAGCGTGGAAGCGCTCGCCGAAGATTTGCAGAGCCATCTGGCCGTTATGTTGCAGACACTCCGCCGCGATCAGGGCGATGGCCGACTCCTCGACGTGGTTCGCGAAACCCATGCCGCCGTTGATCCCGATGTGCTCGCGGGTGCGCAGCGGCATCGGCACCAGCACCAGGTCATGCGTGTCGGGCGTCAAGTTCGGCTCTGCGGCCGGGGCGACCTTCACCTTTCGCTCGGCGACGGCCTTTGTCTCGTCGGCGCGATAGAGCCGTACCGTGCCGTCGGTGTCGTACGTTTCGCGGGAGAGCGTCTTACCTTGCGGCATCAGGACGAGCCGGCGCTCGGCCAAACGGCCGTCCGCGGCAAAAATCAGCGACAGCTGAACGTAGGCCGCGGCCTTGCCGGCGTCGCGAGCGACCACCGCAACGGTGTGCTCATCGACATACTTGAGATCCGCCCCGCGTGCCAGATCCTCGACGGGCGGCAGTACCCAGGGTACGAGAGCCGCGAGGTCGCCGCGGTGGAAGCGGGTGACGGCACGGCGGCCACCCAGCCCCAACTCCGGATAGAGATGGAGGAGCATCGCCCCATCGCAAATGACGACTTCACGGAGCCCATTACTCGTGATATGATCCACGGCGTACTGGCCCGCGGCGTTGAAGACGAACTTGCTTGCGGCTTGCTTCTCGATGGCGGGCAGCGCGATGGCCTGCCAGCCACCCGTCCGGGCGCGTTCGATCAAGGCGCGTGCCCTGGCGTCGATGACACCCGCCTGCGGACCGTTGCCCGTCGCCTCGGCTTCGAGAACGGCGAGGATGTCGGCCTGGGTGGTGTTCAGGCCGGGGGCGTGGCTGACCAGGTCGCCGAAGAAGCGCGGGTCGCCGGTGAACAGCGGCCGTTCGTAGAGGAGAGCCTTCCGGCCTTCGCCGTTGAGCCGCCGGGAAAGCTCCTCGGCCAGGGCCTCCACGCTCGCCAACATGATCGGTGGGAGATCCTTTTTCTCCGTGGCCTGGCCCGACTTCCCGGCCGGGTCGATCTTGCGGAAGTATTCGCGGATGGCCTCCTGGTGGGCTGGCGACAGACCACGCGTCAGGTCTGCGA
>DASPXY010000597.1:0-2148 GCA_035637055.1 Gemmataceae bacterium
CCGCGGGATTTCGCCGCGTTGTTTGCGCGCACCCTGGACCTGTTTCGCGATCCTGGAGCGAAAGAGGAACAGAAGGCGCAGTTTCGGGCGCTGGCCGGCATGCTCAAAATCGAGGGTGTGACGATCTCGGCGCAGGATGGCCGCCTCCTGGTAAATGGCACGGCGGTGGATGACGCCACGCTGCTGCAGCGGCTCGAATTCCACTCCGTGAAAGAGATCGCCATTTCGGCCGATCCCCCGGTCACCGAAATGTTCGAGTTGCTACGCGCGCTCGCCGCTCAGCCCGGCGATGAGGACATCGCGACCCGCCTGCGGACGAACGGGGCAAAACGTGTGTCCGTGACGATGCAAACTTTCCAGCTGGAAACTCCGCCCCCTGTGGCGTCGGAGCCGCCTCCCCCCCGAGAGGCCCCGAAAACCAGGCGCGATGCGCCTGCACCGGCGAGCGAGGACGGGGATGTGCCGGCCATCGTTCGCGAATCCACCGCCGCCAGCTCCGGATTCTCTCCGGCAGCCGCGGCGACACGAACGACCGGGGATTTGATCGCGCAGTTAGAAGAAAAACCCGAGGGGCCACACGTGGGTGAGGTACTCGCCATCCTCGGTCGCCAGCTCGAGACGGCGATGAAGACACACCGCGTCACGCAGGCGCTGACGATTGTCGCGGGGATCGTCCGCGCCGAGCAGCAGGTGAGCGACGCGACACGGCGGCGCCAGTATTCGATCGCCTTGAAGCGCATGTACAACAAGGCGCTGCTCGAGGCGATCGCGGAGGTGGCCGATCACCCCTCTGACCGGGAGCCCGCATTGCTGGTGTTGCGCAGGGCAGGGGAAGACGGTGTCGAAGTGCTGCTGGATCTGCTGGTCGCGGCCCCGACCATCGAGGAACGGCGGGGCATTTTCATGGCGCTGACCGGAATGAAGGAAGGGACCGACCAGCTGGTGCACATGTTGGGACATCACCAGTGGTTCGTGGTACGTAACGTGGCGGAGCTCGCCGGCGAGCTGGCGCTCGACGAAGCCGTACCGGCGCTTGCCCAGCAGCTCGAGCACGACGACGAGCGCGTCCGGAAGGCGGTCGCCTTGGCTTTGGCGAAGATCGGATCGAGCGCGGCAGCGGAGCCGCTGCGCCGCGCACTGCGCGACAAGTCCCCGGAAGTTCGCCTGCAGGCCGCGCTCGGCGTCAGCGGGCGCAAGTCGAGCGCGCTCGCGATGCCGCTGGTCGTCGCGATGGAGGAAGAGGAGGATGAGGGCGTGGAACGCGAGCTGATCCTCGCGCTCGGACGCATCGGGAGCACCGCGGCCGTGCAGGCGCTCATCAAGTTTGCGCAGCCGGGCGGCCGCTTGTTCGGGCGAAGGCCGGCCGCGCTGCGGGCGACGGCGGTCGAAGCTCTCCGCCTCGCCGCCACACCTGCGGCGATTGGAACACTCGAAGGTCTCACTGATGACGGCGACAAACAGGTGCGCGCCGCCGCTCAATCCGCACTCGGCGACGTGAAGCGAAGATAGGGCAGATTTGTCTGCCCTATTGTCAGTTGCAAATCGCACGAAAAACCGCGTAACGCAACGTCAATTATTCTGACAACAGCACGGCCGTATTTCCCGCTGTTCTAGGCATCTATGTCATTGTCCCAGATCGTGTTAGGGCTGTTGCGCCAGAATGGGTGCGGTTCTTGCCCGTATCGGTCGTGCTGTTCGTCTACCTACGACCTCTTCGGTCAGGAGAGATCATGAAAAGCGTTCGTATGTTTTTGGTCGTCGTCGGACTCCTAGCGCTGCCGCTGGTAGCGGCCGCGGCCCAGGGTCAGAGCGCCGCCAACAAGTGCAAGAACACTCCACAGGCTGGCCAGAACGGCAACAGCCAACGTGGTGCCGCTGCGGTCGCCCAGGCCCAGGCCAACAAGTGCCCGGCGCCCGTGCCTCCGCCTGCTGTCGTGCCTCCGGCTGTACCGCCGCCGGCTGTGCCTCCACCGCCGCCGCCGGCTGAGCCGCCGCCGCCGCCTGTGCCGCCGCCGCCTCCGGGCCCGCCGACGGGGCAGAGTATTGTAAGTGGCGTTGTGTTCGAGGACCTGGATGCGAACGGCGTACAGAATCCATTCGACGGTGAGATGGGCCTAGCAGGGTGGACGGTCGAACTCTGGTGGAACG
>DASPXY010000598.1:0-2230 GCA_035637055.1 Gemmataceae bacterium
GCGGACCAGCGGGCCAGCGGGCGCACTGGGATTGGAACCTGTGGTCACGCTGGGTGCTTGCCAACGGGCTGGGTGAGCTTGTCGGGCTTGGTGCGGTGGCCGTGGTCGGCGTCGCTCTGGCGAAGACGTTCGAGGCGCAGATGGGAAGCTTCGCAGGTCTGGCTGGGGCCGGCGTGATGATTACGCTCGGCACCTTCGAAGGGGTGGTCGTTGGGATGGCGCAGTGGCTCGTGTTGCGGCGACCGCTCCCAGCGCTGAGCCGGCGATCATGGATCCTCGCCAGCGCCGCGGGCGCGTTTGCAGCCTGGACGTTAGGGATGATTCCCAGCACACTGATCGGCTTTGGGGCGGATGCCGGGGCAGCACCGCCGGCCGAAATGAGCGACGCGCTGATGTATGGACTCGCCGCGGCGATGGGGGCGGTACTGGGGCCGATCCTGGGTGTTCCACAATGGTTGGCGCTGCGGCGCCACGTCCGCCGGGCGTTCTGGTGGATACCTGCGAATGCGGGGGCCTGGGCTTTGGGTATGCCGATCGTGTTCGTTGGGGCGGGATCGGCCCCACCTGGAAATGTGTTCTGGCTTGTCGCGACCGGATTGCTGACGGCTGGAGCGGCGGGGGCGGTCGTTGGAGCCATGCATGGATTGGTGCTGGTTCGGCTGGTACAGCTTCCTTCGAACGAGCAAGTAGAGCAAACATATGGCGGTTAAAACACTTACCATCGACGGCAAGCTGGTCAGCGCGCGCGAGGACGAGATGGTGCTCGACGCGGCGCGCGAGGCCGGCATCCACATTCCCACGCTCTGCCACCTCGAAGGGCTTTCCGAGGTTGGCGCGTGCCGGCTCTGCCTGGTCGATATCGGCGGCCGACTCCAGCCGGCCTGTGTCACCAGGGTGCGCGAGGGCATGGAAGTACAGACGAACACCGAGCAACTGCAGGAGTATCGACGCATGATCGTCGAGCTGCTGTTCGCCGAGGGCAACCATGTCTGCTCGGTCTGTGTCGCCAACGGCCACTGCGAGCTGCAGAACCTGGCGATCGAGGTCGGCATGGATCATGTCCGCTACGAGTACCTCTTCCCGGAACGGGCCGTGGATATCTCGCACGGGCGCTTCGGCATCGACCACAACCGCTGCGTACTATGCACCCGCTGCGTGCGTGTCTGCGATGAGGTCGAGGGCGCGCACACCTGGGATGTCGCCGGACGCGGCGCCAACTCCCACGTGATCACCGACCTGAACCAGCCATGGGGGGCGGCGCAGAGCTGCACCTCGTGCGGGAAGTGCGTGCTGGCCTGCCCGACCGGCGCGATCTTCCGCCAGGGCTCGACGGTCGCCGAGATGGAGCGCGATCGCTCGCGGCTGGCGTTTATCACCACCGCGCGGGAGAAGAAACAATGGATCGTTTGAAGCTTGCGACGGTCTGGCTCGGCGGCTGCTCGGGCTGCCATATGTCGTTTCTCGACCTGGACGAGTGGCTGCTCGACCTGGCTGGGCGGGTGGACATAGTCTACAGCCCGCTGGCCGACGTGAAGCAGTACCCCGAAGGCGTCGATGTCGCGCTGGTCGAGGGCGCGGTCGCGAACGAGGATCATCTGCACATGATCCGGTTGGTGCGCGCGCGCACGAAGGTGATCATCTCCTTCGGCGACTGCGCCGTCACCGGCAACGTCACGGCGCTGCGCAACCCGCTGGGTGGCGCAGAAGCGATCCTCCAGCGCGTCTATGTCGAGGGCGCCGACCTGCACGGGCAGATCCCGGCGGAAGCGGGTATCGTGCCGCGGCTGCTCGACCAGGTGCATCCGGTTCACACGGTCGTGCCGGTCGAGGTCTACCTGCCGGGCTGCCCCCCGCCTGCCGGTCGGATCCGCGCTGTGCTGGAGCAAGTGCTGGCCGGCGAGCCGCCGCATCTTGAGGGGCGGGAGATGATTAAGTTCGGTTAGGCCGTTGGACCGAGGAACGGTGGAAGCCGCCGGAAACGGAAGGTAGAATAATAAAAGGAGCGCGTCGCCGTGACGAAACTCGATCTCAAGAAGGAACTGAAGCACCTGTACAATCCAGCGGCAAGTAATGTCGCGGTCGTCGAGATCCCGCCGGCGAGCTTCCTGATGATCGATGGAAGCGGTGACCCGAACACGTCGCAGGAGTACAAGGACGCGCTGGATGCGCTCTACTCGCTTACCTACGCGGTGAAGTTCAAGATCAAGAAAAATGATCCCGCCCTGGATTA
>DASPXY010000599.1:0-5497 GCA_035637055.1 Gemmataceae bacterium
CCAGGTCCAGGAGTTGCACCGCGCGGTCGTTGACGAAGAGGATGCGCTGCTCGGCGTCCAGGGCGATGACGCCCTCGACCATGCCGCTGAGGATCGCGCGCAACTGCTGGCGTTCCTCGTCCAGCTGGGCAAACTGCTCGGCGAGGCGTTCGCTCATGTGATTGAAGGTGCGCGACAGGATACCGATCTCATCCTTGCCGCCGGCGTAGACCTTGTGGCCGTAGGCCCCCCCCGCGATCCGCTCGACCCCCTCGGTCAGCTCTTGCAGCGGCCTCGTGATGCGCCGCGCCAGCCAGAACGCGAGGGCCAGCGCGCCCAGGGCGGTCACGCCGGCCGCGGTCCAGACGAGCCCGCGCAGCGCCGCAAGCTCCTCACGGATGTGGTCCAACGGCAGCGCGACACGGACATAGGCGACGCGCTGGCCGGGGGCGTCCACGCGCAGGGCAGCGTAACTCATCGACTCGCCGACGGTGTCGCTGTGGCGCGTCGCCATGCCAAAACGGTGCTCCTTCGCCGCCAGCACCTCCGGCCGCTGGGCGTGGTTCTCCATGTGGCTGGGGTGCTCCGCGGAGTCGGCGAGGACGCGGCCGTCTGCGGCGAGCAGCGTCAACCGCGTGCGAATCTGCTTGCCCAGCTCCTGCATGCGCTGCTGCAACCGCTCCAGGTCTTCCGCTGCGGTGGCGGCCACTAACTCCTGGACGAGGAGGGCCTTCGTGCGGAGCCGGTCCTCCGTCTGGCGGAGATGGTGGCGCTCGACGCGCTGGACGATCACGAAGCCGAGCAGGCCAACGACGGCCAGCAACAGCAGGGCATAGGAACCAAAGAGCCGCCAGAAAGTTTGCAAGCGCCACATGCCAGGGATTGTATCACGTCAGGGCGGCTTTTCCCGACATCTCGGTGGGCCAGGTGGCTTCTCTCTCCCGTCCTGCTGTGACGATTCATTGCGATCTTCAAACGACTGTGCGATCTTCATACGGTTGTTCGGCCGCGCATCCGATACCTAACTTGCACCCAGCAAGCTCCTCGTTTTCAGCCGTTCCGGTAAACGGCGAAACTGGGCAAGTTGTTCTGTCCGCCAGGTCGGGCCGGCGCGGGGCTGTCCCACCGGCGGAAACCTCGCCATTTATCTGCTTTGACCGGCTGTCGTAACACTCTGGCGTATGGAATTGTCGGTGAGAGGGGGTTCTCGTATGCGCTTGTTGATCGTGGCGAAGCGGAGCCGAAGCGGCCCGCTGCGAGCGGCCTTGCTCGCTCTGGTGGCGTTCATCCTGACGCGGAGCGCGGTGCAGGCCCAGCCGGCGCCTCCAGCTGACGACACCCGGGGCCGCATTGAACAGCTGGAAAGGCAGGTCCAGGAGTTGAAGGCGCTGCTCCAGCAGCAGGCGGCACACCCCGCGGCGCTGGGCGCGCCGACTGCGACCATCCAACCCGACCTCGACCCGAAGGCCATCAGCAAACTCGTCGATGACTATTTGAAGGGAAAAGAGGCGACCAAGGCGGCGAAACTCAAGGCCGACGAGGACAAGAAAAAGGCCGAGGGTTCCGTGGTCGGCGACGACAACAAACTCAACCTCAGCTGGGACGGCGGCGGTGTCCGCATCAAGAGCGCCGACGAGGCGTTCAACCTCCACATCGGCGGGCGGCTGATGACGGACCAGGCCTGGTTCCGGGAGTCGCCCAACCTGAACCGCTCCCCCGCGCAACCCGCCGGCTCGCCCCTCGGCGCTCTCACGGGCGTCGGTCCGGGGATCGGCGACCTGACCGACGGCTTCTTTCTCCGCCGGGCACGGTTCGTCGCGGACGGCACCTTCTACAAAACGATCGATTTCAAGATCGAGTTCGACTTCGAGAACTACAACAGCATCGCGTTCGATGAATCCTTCGTCGGCCTGAGAGATGTGCCCCTCCTCGGCCTCGTTCGCTTCGGCCAGATGCACGTGCCGTTCGGCCTGGAAGCCTACACCAGCAGCCGCTTCTTGCCGCAGCTGGAACGATCGCCCCTCTTCGATGCGTTCTACCAGGAATTTGCGCCGGGCATCTTCACCGACACGACCTTCTGCAACCAGCGCTTGACGATGCAGCACATGTTCCACCGCATCGACAATTTCAGCCAGTTCAACGGCGCCTCGTTCAGCGACGGCCGGTACGCCTATTCGGGTCGCGTCAGCGGCCTGCCGTTCTACGAGGACGAGGGCCGCTACCTGCTCCACCTTGGGGCGGCCTACCAGTGGCGCAAGGGCAGTAATCCCGGGGACTTCAACGGGGGGACAGTCTTGCCCTCGCTCCCGAACCCGGCCCTTATCCAGAACACCGATCTTGTCCGCTTCCGCAGCCGCCAGAGCATCCGCGATGCCGTCGGCCTGCAAGGCGACAACAATCGCGTCATCGACACCGGCAATATCTTCGCGGAGGACGTGCAGTCGATCAACGGCGAACTGATGTTCTACTGGGGGCCGTTCTGGGTTCAGTCGGAAGCCTGCCTGGCCCACGTAGACAACGCGGTTTTCCCAGCCTCCAGTGCTGCCACGGCGCGCGGCAACCTGAACTATTACGGCACCTATGTGCAGGTCGGCTACTTCCTAACGGGCGAGAATCGCGGCTACGACAAGCCGTTCGGCAGGTACGCTCGTGTCGTGCCGCTGGAGAACTTTTTCCTGGTGAAGGATGAGGATGGCCACATTCAGTGCGGCCTCGGTGCCTGGGAGCTGACCTACCGTTACGCCTACGTCAACCTGAACGACGACGCCATCCTGGGCGGCACGTACACCGAGCACACCGTCGGCCTGAACTGGTACTGGAGCCCCAACATCAAGTTCCAACTCAACTACATCAACGGTCATCGCAACAGCTTGCCGGCCGGGGCTTTCACCGGCACCGTTCAGGGCATCGGCCTGCGGGCCGCCCTCGAATTTTAACCACCCGAAAAGGAGGAATGGATTCCATGAAACGATTCACCGCTGCCGTGCTGACGACCTGCGGCCTTCTCCTCGGCGGGCTGGGGCTGAAGGCCCAGCAACCGGCTGTCATCGCCAACCCTGCCGGCCCGGCGGCCCCGTGGTTTGTGGCGGGCGCCTGCTTGCCGCACAGTCCGACGGTATGCGTCCGCGAGGTGAAACACCACACCAAGACGGTGTACGCCTGCAAAAACGAGGAGTACTGTCTGCCGCAGCGATCTTTCTTATCGTTTTTGTGTGGGCGCGGGACGTGTGACGACGGGCATTGCAGCGACGTGCGGATCAAGCATCGGCTGATCGTCAAAAAGGTCGCTGACTGCGATACGACGCATTGTGTGCCGCGCCCCTGCGGGTCCGCGTGCCCGAAATAGCGAGGAAAGCCCCCTCCCCCCAACCCCCTCCCCGCAACGGAGAGGGGGAGAAGAAAAGACGCCATTATGCTTGCTCCCCCTCTCCGTTGCGGGGAGGGGGTTGGGGGGGAGGGGTCTTCCGCACTTCAATCAGCGCGGCTCGCGAGGACGACGCGCTTGCCGGTCAGGACGCGAACGCCAAAATTCAGCAGCATGACGAGCATTAACAACACCAGGGCCGCCGCCCAGGCCAGTTTCACATCCTCCTGGTTGGGCTCGCGCGAGGCGTTGTAGATCAGGTAGGGCACCGACGGCATCCGATCGTTAATGGACCGCGGAAAATACATATTGTCGCCGGCGGTCAGGATCAGTGGGGCGGTTTCGCCAGCGATACGGGCGACGGCCAGGAACACCCCGGTGATGATGGCCGGCAGAGCTGCCGGCACGATCACGCGGGCGACCGTTTGCCACTGGCTGGCCCCCAGGGCATAACTGGCCTGCCGAATCGCCTCGGGCACCAACTTGAGCGCTTCTTCCGAGGCGCGCATGATGACGGGGATCATCATGATTCCGAGAGCGAAGGCGCCCGTCCAGCCGGACATTTTGAGGATGCCTGGCCCGATGAAAATGGCGTAGATATAGATGCCGATCACGACGGACGGCACCCCGCCGAGCAACTCGCCGATGAAGCGAATGACGGAGCCCACACGACTGTTGCGGTTCTCCGCCAGGTAGATCGCGGCGAGCAGGCCGACCGGCACCGCAAACAGGCTCGCCAGGCCGACCAGGATCGCACTGCCGAGGAGGGCGTTGGCCATGCCGCCGTTCAGAGTCGTCTGGCTGAAGAAGTTCCAGTTGATCGAGCCGATGCCATGCCGGACGAGGTCGTAAAGGATCTGGAAGAGGGGCACGATGGTCAGCAGGGCGCACAGGCCAAGGACGCCGAGCATCAGGACGTTGACGATCTTGGCGAAGCGCGTCGGGTCGGCGGCGATCAGGCGAATGAGCCAGCGCACGCCCCAAAAAACCAGCAGGGTCGCCGCCATCAAGACGACGAGGTTAAGGACGACGGGAGAGGTGAAGTAGCCGTAAGCGTCCGGCAGCCCCACCCACTGCACCGGTAGGTAGGCGGGGGTGCGCAGCAGGTTCGTCAGCAGCCAGTTGGCGACGAACGCGACGACCAGAAGGGGAAACACAAAGCCGGCCCCCGCGCGCAGCAGCGTCGCCACCTGACCGACACGCTGCCGCCACAAGGGCCGTGTGTCTGGGCCGCGCACGATCGTTGTCGCCGCCGTGACGCGCCAGATCAGCAGCCGCGCCAGCGTGTTCGTGATAACGGTGACCAAGAGGAGCACCAGGGCGAGTTCGGTGAGAGCGGCGCTGTAGTTGGCGTAGTCGGCGGAATGGTAATGTCCCGCCAACTGGCTGGCGATCGAGTCGCCCGGGACGAACGGCGAGATGTCCCAGAGCGAGCGCGGGAACGTCGGGGTATTGCCGATCAGCATGGTCACTGCCATGGTTTCGCCGATGGCCCGACCCAGCGCCAGGAAGCAAGCGCCGATGATGCCAGGGCGGGCGTAGGGGAGCACGGCGGAGCGAATCATTTGCCAGCGGGTGGCGCCCAGGGCCAGCGCTGCCTCGCGCTGCGACTTGGGGACGGCGCGGCAGACATCGTAGGACACCGCGGTCACATAGGGGATGATCATCACGGCCAGGACCAAACCAGCCGAGAGGATGGTGAGCCCGCCGGTATTCGGCAAGCCGAGCGCGCTGAAAAGTCTCTGCAACGCAGGCGCCAGCGCAAACACGCCCCAGAAGCCGTACACCACGCTGGGGATGGCGGCGAGCATTTCGACGAGGAATGAGGCGATGCGCCGCAGCCAGCCGGGGGCAATTTCCGACAGGAAGGCCGCTGTGCCGACGCCGAGCGGCACCGCGATGAGCATGGCGATGGCGGAGGTCATCAACGTGCCGTAGACGAACGCCAGCGCCCCAAACTCCTGCAGTTCCTCGACGGGGTTCCACGCAGACGTGGTGAAGAAGCTCAGCCCCAGGCCGGTGAGCGTGTCCCAGGATTTCACGATGAGGGTGACGACCAACAGCACCGCCAGGCCGATGATCAGGAACCCGGCGCTGAGGCAGATCCGCCGGAACAGGTTGTCGCCGAACTGACGGGTGGCGGGTGGCGGGTGG
>DASPXY010000600.1:0-2071 GCA_035637055.1 Gemmataceae bacterium
GGCCACCCGTGGGCTTAGTCCTCCCCCCGCAAACTCTCCGGCAGCGGTTGCACGCGGCCTTCGCGGTCAACGCAACCCAGCGTCGTCTCGCCCTCCGCGAGCAACTCGCCATCTCGGAACACTTCGTAGCGGTGAACGATCTTGACCAGCGTGGTCCGCACCACCGTCGTCCGCAGCGTCAGCAGATCGTCGTAGCGTGCCGGCCGGCGGTAGCGCACCTCCACGCGCGTCAGCACCAATAGATATCCCTGATCCTCCAGATCGCGGTACGCCAGTCCGAGCGAGCGCAACAGTTCGGTGCGGCCTTGCTCGAAGTAGATCAGATAGTTGGCGTGGTGGAGTAGCCCCATCCGATCCGTCTCGGCGTAGCGAACCCGGATAATGATCTCGCCGCTGAGCATCGCCCCTCCCCGGCGCCGCTTGCGGCTTAGCGCTCGGAGTGCTAAGCCGCAAGCGGCAGTTTACTTGATGCGCCCCGCCCGGTCGAAGGGGAAGTAGACCATCAAGGCCCGACCGAGCATCAAGCGCTCCGGCACCAACCCCCACTCCCGGCTGTCGGAACTCTGCGGACTGTTGTCCCCCAGGCACAGGTAATGGCCGGGCTGGATGTACAGCACCTTGAACGGCGCTGTGCCCTGAACTGGTGCCCACTTCTCCGGATCGAACGGATCGTTTATGGGGACATCGGGACCCGTGCCCTTGACCGTGTAATAGGTGTCCCGCCACAGTTTCAAGTGGTGGACCCCGACGGCCGCCCCTTTACTCGCCACGCTCGCGGGCTGCAAGTCATTCTGGGTTGGGCCGCGTTTGGCCGGGGCGTCGTAGGTCTTGCCGTCCTCGAAAGGCAGATCGCGGTCCACCCACACCGTCAGCCGTTCGTCGATATTCGCAAAGCGCAGGTCGTATTCGCCCGGCCCCTTCATGCGCGTTGGCTTCTTGTCCAGCACCGCGGCCTTACCGTCCTCGCCGATGCGCACGAGCGTGCAGTCGCCGCTCTGCAGGTCGAAGCGTGCCTGGAAGCGATCAATGCCCTTGGACAGCTCCATCACGAACTCGCCCCCGGACTTCTCGACCTTGAGTTGACACTCGAGCATCAGGTCGCCGACCCAGTTGCCCGGACTGTAGTGAAAGGGAAAATGAGGATGATCCTCACGACCGTTGGCGCCGACGGTGTTGTACGAGAGGAAGTCGGTGATCAGCTGCGGGCGGAGTTCGCCCTTCTTGCGGCTGAGTCTCGTCTCGACCTCCGCGACCAGTTTGGGGTATTGGGCCTCGGCGTACGCGCGGGCTTCCTGCTCGGCTTGCGGCTGGATTTCTTTCGCGAGTTGCTGCCAGCGTGCCCTGAACTCGGCGTCGGGCAGATTGAGGCTGCTGAGGCGAGCCTTGTGTTGCTCCCGGATCTCCCGCCATTTGTCCCAGACGAGCTTTCCCTTCCAGGGCCAATCGCGCGGGCGCAAGATGTGCCGATAACGCAGCCAGTCATCTCGGTCCGCCTTGCCGCCCGTGGTGTGGAAGCCACGGTTGGCGACCGCCGCCCACAGACTGTCTTTCTCACCGGCCCAGCGCGGCGGCAAGGCTCTTTCCAGATCCTCGGCGGGGTGATCGTTATCGTACACGCTCCGCCGCATCGCGAGCATGGTGTCCAGGGGCTGGTGGACGATCTCGAACTTGGGCAGCCGCCGCTTGGCGAGGCTGTGGCCGGCCTGCGGGTTCAGCACGACCTCGAAGTCGCGCCCTTCCGCCTTCAGACTTTGGGCGAACCAGCTCTTGCACTCCTCCACGCGCGCGTCCGTCCGCACTCTGAATTCCTCGGGCAACTCGCCGCCGTATTCGGGGGTGGAGTAGGTATAGGGCAAGCGCCAGCGGTCGATCAAGGCGACGTCGCTGTCGTCGAAGTAGGGCGGTTCCCCTTCCGCCGGCGCCGGGCAACGATACAGCCGGCCGAAGAAGATGGCGAGCAGTTCGCCGGGCAGGCCGAGCAGACACTTGATGTAGTTCTTCGGCGTGCCCTTCTCCAGCGGCATCCGCGGATAGCGGAAGACGACCACATCGAAGCGACGCGGCCGCATCC
>DASPXY010000601.1:0-9444 GCA_035637055.1 Gemmataceae bacterium
GAGGTTGTACGCCATCTCGCGGTAACGGTCGGCGCCGCGCAGGGCGGGGTTTTGGTCCAGGTCACGGCGGGCGCGGTCGAGTTGTTCCAGCAGGCTGCGGCGGCGATTGAGCCGGTCAAGGGTCAGTTCCGGCGCCGGTTCCGTCGCACTTACCAATTCACAACGGCTGTCGGCGGTGATGCCCATGTACGGCTCGCGCACCTCGATGCGCTGGTCCTGCAGCGTCTTGACGAAGGTGCGTGTCGCCTGGCCGCGGAAGTTCGTCCAGAGGGGGTTGTAGGCGTTGCCGAGAAAGGCGGCGTACGGGCCGGCGCGCGGCACCTCGCCGACGCGCTGACTGCTGAACATCCACGGCAGGGCGATGTTGTCCGGCACGGGGCGACGAGCGGGGTTCTGCTGCTGCAAGTAATCGACGACGGAGCCGATGAACGGCCAGTGCCGGCCGTCGTGTGGGGCCAGTTCCATCGGGATGTCGATCTGCGGCACGCCGGTCAGGGCGTAAGCGACACCGTGGATCGGGTAAGGGTGCGTCATGGAGCGGACGACGGTCACGCGATCCATGACACGGGCCAGGTTCGGCAGCAGCTCGCAGACGTCCAGGCCAGGCAGGCTGGAGCGAATGGGCCGCAGCTCGCCGCGAATCTCCGCGGGGGCGGCGGGCTTCATGTCGAACGTCTCAAGCTGGCTGGGGGCGCCATAGAGATAGAGCAGGATGCAGGCTTTCGCCCGGCCGAACGATCGCACCGGCGACGCCGGTTGGGCCTGCGCTTCGGCGAGACGGAAGTAATCGCTCAGACCAAGCCCGAACAGGCTGAGGGCGCCGGCGTGCAGCATGTCGCGCCGCGTGAAGCCGTTACAGAGAGTTTTGGGAGATCCCAGAATGCGTAACATGCTAATTCGTCCTCGACCTTGGCCGCGTCCAGCGCATCGTACCCGGACGACGCCGCGCCGGGCAAGCATTTTCGCGACCTGCTGCCTCAGCGCACGATGGGGTACAGCGCGGCGAGCGCATCGGGGTGAACTCCCGCGGCGGCAAGTGCGGTTAGTGTCCAGTTGCGCAGGGTTTGCCGCACCAGTCCGGCGCGCTGCCAGCGCCGCGGCGAGACGAAGATGCGGCGCGGGGAGACGACAATGCGCCCCTGCCGCCGCAGCGTGCGGCTGAAGAAGACGTCCTCCATGAGCCTGAGTGGGGGGAAGCCGCCGAGGCGCTCGAAGTCGCGGCGGCGCAGGAATAGGCCCTGATCACCGTAGACCAGGCCGGTCAGGCGGACACGAGCAGTCGCACAGGCGTCGATGCTGCGATAGAGCAATCCCTTGGCGCGCACGGTCATGGTGTAGCAGCCCGCCACCACACGCGGGTTACGTAGCCAGCGCTCGGCATCGATGAGGGCGCCCGGTTCCAGGGTGCAGTCGGCGTGCAGGAACAGCAGCACGTCGCCGGTGGCGCTGGCGGCGCCCGCGTTCATCTGGGCAGCCCGGCCGCGCGGCGCTTGCAGGAACAGGTCGGCCTCCGCGGCGGCGCTGGAGGTGGCGTCGGTGCTGCCGCCGTCGGCGACGATGATCTGCTGCGGCCGTTCGGTGCGCACCGAGCGCAGCGTTTCGGCCAGGCAACTCTCCTCATTCAGCGTCGGGATGATGACGGACACGGTCATGCGCGGCATCGTAAGAGTGGATCAGCACGGCCGCCAGGACGCAGCTGATGGCCTTGCGTATTACCCCGGCACGAAAGATCCTCACTAGCCCGAAGCGTAAGCGAGGGAATGAGTTATCGCAGTCCCTCGCTTACGCTTCGGGTTAGTGTGACGATCTTCCATGCCGGAGTAATAAACTGTCCTGGTGTTCCCCCCTTCCGTTATACTGCGGGGAGGACTTCCCAGAATGGCGAGAAAGCTACTGTTCACCGTTGACTCACCTCTGGGGTACCGTGTGGTGTTGGCGCGGAACCGCTGGCGCGAGATCATCCGCTTCAAGCACCCGGCGCTCAAGGGCCACGAAGAGGAAGTTCGCGAGTGCCTGGCCGATCCGGAACTCATCCGTGCCAGCGCAAAAGACGCAGACGTTCACCTGTACTATCGGAAGACTGAGCGTGCGTACCTCTGCGTCGTGATCGGAGGCGAAGAACCGAACGAGCGGTTTGTGGTAACCGCGTACTTCACGGAGACGATCAAGAAAGGTGACGAGTTGTGGACAAAGTAAGAGTATATTATGACCGCACTGGCAATACCCTGACAGTCTGGCTCGACGATCCGCAGAAGGAGCATGTCTGCGAGGAGATCGGCGCCGATGTTGTCCTCATGAAAGACTCCGAAGGGCGAGTAATTGGCCTGGAGCGGCTGAACTACCTGTCGCGGGAGCAACGGCAACAAGAGATACCTGTCCCCGTGGAGGTGCAACTCCTGTGAGGGCGCAGCCCCTTCGCGACTGCTTTGCGCGGCTACCTGCGTCAGCTAAGATGGAAAAGGTGTGAGAGGCGAAGCACAGCCAGCCAAAGGCACAACGATGAGCGAACCGTGGTATCGGGATGGTCTGCGTTTCCGCTGTACTCAGTGCGGTCACTGCTGCACCGGCGCGCCCGGCTACGTCTGGGTGAGCGACGACGAAATCGCCGCCCTCGCCGCATTCCGGGGTGAAACGGCCGAGCAGCTGCAGGGCCTGTCTACGCGGCTGGCTCACCGCGGCCGCACCCTGCGCGAGAAGGCGAACGGCGATTGCGTCTTTTACGACCGCGAAAAGGGCTGTACGGTGTATCCAGTGCGGCCGCGGCAGTGCCGGACGTGGCCGTTCTGGGAGAGCAACGTGCGCAGTCCCGAGGCATGGCGGCAAACGTGCGAGGCGTGCCCGGGGTCGGGGCAGGGCGAGCTAATTCCGGCGGAGGAGATAGCCCGACGGCTCGCGGTCATCCGGTTATGAGAGTGGCAAGCGAAAGGAGCGTGACGCGATGAACCTACGACCATCCGGAACCGCTCATATCCTGCTTGACGAGCGGGGGCGCGGCTGGATCGATGATACCAACGTCAAGGTGATCGAGGTCGTGCTGGATAAGCTGGGCTACGGTCTGTCGCCCGAAGAGATCCACAGCGAGCATTCGCATCTGTCGCTCGCGCAGATCCACGCCGCATTTTGTTGGTACTACGATCACCAGGCTGAATATGACGCGGAGATTGCCCGCCAGGAACGCGAGGCAGACGAACTCCGTGCCGCGAGCCTCGATTCGCCGCTCCGACAAAAACTGCGAGCGCTTGGGATGTTGCCATGACAGACTCGCTGCCTGGGCGAGAGGAATCTGAAGCACTCCATCGCCGCGTTCAGGAACTATACCGCGAGGTGGACGCCGCCGTCGCCGCCGCTGGGCCGGTGTGCGTTGCCAGCGGTCGCTGCTGCCGCTTCAAGGAGTACGGCCACGTCCTGTTCCTCTCCAACCTCGAAGCCGACGTCCTCCTCGCCGCCGCGCCACCTTACGACAAGCCCGTCTCGGCGGCTTTTTGCCCCTTCCAGAAGGACAACCTCTGCACCGCCCGCGAGCCGCGCCCCCTCGGCTGCCGTGTCTACTATTGCGATCCCGCCTATCAGGAAACCGGCAACCAGATTACCGAGACGTTCCTGCGGCGGCTCAAGCAACTCGCCGAGGAGCATGGCCTCGACTGGCGCTACGCGCCGCTGCACCACTTTCTCAACGAAGCGCCCGACCGGCCTCGCTCCGTCAGCGCGGATCGCCCGGACACCCTCGCGTTACCCGTCATCGCGCCGCCCTGAGAGCAACTCCTCCAGTTTGGCGCCGATGTCGCTCGCACGCATGAGCGTCTCACCGATGAGCGCAGCCCGGACGCCCGCGGTCTGCAGTCGCAAGATGTCGTCCCGGGTCCGGATCCCACTTTCGCTGACGAGGCAGCAGTCCGTCGGCAGCCGCGCCGCCACTTCGAGCGTGTGCTCCAGCCGTGTCACAAAGCTCCGTAGGTCGCGGTTGTTGACGCCGATCAGGCGAGCGCCGGCAGCCAGCACACGCTCCAGATTTACCGGCTCGTAAAACTCTACAAGAGCCTGCATCCCGAGTCCCCGCACCTCGCTCAGCAGATGGGAAAGCTGAGCGTCGTCGAGAATCTCGGCGATCAGCAGCACGGCGTCGGCGCCAGCAACGCGGGCCTCTAGTAACTGGTAGCGGTCGAGGATGAAGTCCTTCCGCAATAGCGGCGGCGTCACAGCGGTACGGATCGCCCCAAGGTATGCGAGGCTGCCCTGGAAGAAGGGTTCGTCGGTCAGGACGCTGATGGCCGCCGCGCCATGCCGCTCGTAGGTGCGGGCGATGGCGACCGGGTCGAAGTCCGCGCGCAACACTCCCGCCGACGGCGAGGCTTTCTTGACCTCGGCGATGATCTGCACACCGGGACCGCGCTCCAGGGCAGCCCGGAAGTTGCGCACCGGCGGCGCGTCGGCGAGACGGCTTTCGAGTTCCGGCTCCGGCGTGCGTGCGCGGCGCTCCTCGATTTCCCGGCGTTTGCTTGCCACGATCTTGTCCAGCACGGTCATGTTTCGCCTCTCGCGGGTCGGTGCGGATAGCCCGGCAACGCCATTCACCGAAGTTACACTGCCCGGCTTTTTCTACACTAACAGGGGGTGGCCGCGTAGGTCAGACGTTGTCACCTGACGTTGCCGCAGATTGTGAGGGCAGTGTGAAGAACTTGGTGGAACTGTCAGACAAGAACCTGCTGGAGTTGTCGCACACGGGGCTGGCGCTGCTGATCCTGGAGGCGGCCGGTGTACTCGTCTGCGCCGCCCTGTGGCTCCTGGTGCCGGGAGTGCGCCGCCGACTGCTGCCCATGCAGCGCGAGCGCGCGTGTCCCTGGTCGGGTGCGGTCATCTGGTTCGCGTTCTGCCTGATGCTGTTCATCCCCGTGATGGTCCACCAGCTACTTCTCGCCAGCGGCCTGTTCACCGCCATTTACGGCGCCGACGCGAACATGCCCGCCCTGGCGGAACGGCAAGCGCTCTGGTCGACCGCCTTCGGCTTCACGGCAACGGCATTGGTCATCGTTGCGCTGCTGTCGTCCGCGTTCGGCGTGCGACCGGCAGAGTTGGGCCTGACACCTGTGCGAACCGCAGAAAACATCGTGGCTGGCTATCTCACCTGGCTGCTGTGTACCCCGCTAGCCCTGCTCCTCTACTGGGTCGTGACCCTGTACGTGACACCGGAGATCCATCCGTTGCAACTTGCCGGCCAGCAACGGCTCCTGCCTGTCGAGTGGGTGGCCATCGTCTTCGGAGCCGTCGTGGCGGCGCCGCTCCTGGAAGAACTGCTCTTTCGAGGGTTGTTACTGCGCTGGCAGACGGATCGCCCGATGGGCGCCCAGCTGACCGTGGCCGTGGCCGCGCTCATCATTGCCCTGTTCTGGGGCAACCAAAAGGATCGCGACTTCAATCCCTGGCCGGCGGTGTTCGTCGCGGCGATGCTTCCGGGGATGTTTCTGGTCGCTCTTCTCCCGAAGCGTCCAGGCGAAACGGCACCCGAGGGATGGACGGACGGCTCACCCCCTGTCACCAAGCAGGGTCCACTCGTCCCCCGTGTCCCTGGAGAGGACGCCATTCAGGAGCGCAAAGAGGGACAGTTCACCGCTGCGCCTGTCCTCGGGTCGGGCGTCTTCCCACGCATCGCGGCAGCATTCACACGCCTGCGCGGGGAGCGGCACGTCCAGGATCTGCTGGCGATCTACAGCAACGCCCTGTTATTCGCCGCGTTCCACTCACGCGTCTGGCCGTCGCCGATCGCCCTGTTCCCCCTGAGTATCGGCTTGGGGTGGCTTGCCTACCGCACGCAGAGCCTGATCGGTCCGCTCGTGATGCACGCGCTCTTCAATGGCGTCGCCTGTATGGTGCTGTTCCTGTCTCAATGAGTCGCACCGGCCAGCGGCAAGGACGCAACGACTGCTGCACGCCGTCCCCCGTCCGCCTCCACTTCAACGACCGTCCCGGGATCTTGATGGCCGCGCCGAATGTAAGCGAGAGCGACCGCCTTGCCCAGTCGCGGCGAGAACACTGACGACGTGACCTGACCCACCTCCTCGCCATTGCGAAGCACCTTTGCCCCACGGGCAGCCGGCACCTCGTCGGTGAATTTCAGGCCGAGGAACATGCGGTTGACGTGACCGCGGTCCCGCGCCATGACGATCGGCTCCTGACCGAGATAGCAACCCTTGGTGTAGGAAATCGCCTGGAGCGTGCGGCCGACCTCGACGACGAAACGATTCTCGTCCATGTCGATCCCGTAGAGCGGCACGCCCGCCTCGACGCGCAGGATCTCATACGCCTCTGTCCCGCCAGCAACCGCGCCGGCCTCCTGCAAGGCCCGCGCCAGTGCCGCCCCGCCCTCAGTCGGACAAACGAGATCGTAACCGGGTAGATTCAGCCAATCGTGCCGGCGAACCTGCGTCCTGCCCACACCGGCGAGTGAACGCTGCTCGTGACGCAGGTCGGTCAGGTCAACGCCCCCACCCAGAACCGTCTCCAGTATCGTGCGGGCCGCGGGGCCGCACAGGTGGAGCTGGGCGTACTCGGCGGTGCGGTCGGTCAGTTCGACCTGTTCGCTGATGAGGTGGTGATCGAGGTGTTTCAGCACCCGCTCGCCCATGCCAGGGCCAGTGTCGAGCCACAGGACTTGCGGTTTCTCTCCTGCGAGGCGATAGACGAAGAGGTGGGCAAACGCCCGTGCCTTGGCGTTGGCGAGGAATGCCTCGCAACCGGCGCCGATGGCCAGGTTCTTGATGTCATTCGTGCTCAGATTGTGGAGGAAAAAGAGAGCCTCGTTGCCGAGCAGTTCGATTTTGCCGTGGTCCGAGCGGTCGAAGACGGCGGCACGTTCGCAGGCGCTTTGGTAATCTACGAGATCGGACATGGGGATTGTCTCCGGCCCGCTTGCGGGTTAGCAGGATGAGGGCTAACCCGCAAGCGGGTCAAGCGGGTTGCCGCAGGACCGCCAGTGTCTTGTGCGCGTCGGCCAGGAACAGCCACGAGCCTTCGCGCAGCAGGCGCTGCACTTGCCCGGCGTGATCGAGTGGAACCGCAAACAGTTCCTCGGCGGTGTCCTGGGGCAGTCCGCTCAGAAGGTAAATCTTCGCCTGCTGCGCGGCGCTGGCCCAGAGGAACCCGGCGACGCCGTCGGCGGGCCGGTCCCGGTCCAGCAGGCCAAGCGCCTTCTCGGGTTCTTCGGTTTGACGGAACAGCTCGGCCGTTGCTCCGAGCGCCGGGGTGCCGCCGCTGAGCAGCACGATGCGTCCGCCGCGTTTCACCACACGCGCAGCGCACGCCAGGGTCTGCGCCAGGTCCGCGAAACTGTGCCGTGTCGCATCGCCGCCGACGCTGACCACGACCGTATCCACCGGCTCATCGACCTCGACGCGCCAACGGGCGTTCAGCAGGCGCTCGCCTTCGGCGCTGCTTTCAACTGGACCGCCCAGGACATGGGCCACGTCCGTGCCAGCGCCTTCGATCACCTGCACGAAGAACGGCACGCCAAGTAGCCAGGCGATCTCGGCGGCCTCCTGTCGCAGCGGCCACGGGTCCGCCCCGGGCACCTCCAGCGACAGTCGCCCCCAGCTCTCCCGCAAGGCGGCCTCATCGCCCAGAGCCGGATACAAGGCGCCCTCGGCGCCGGCGTAGCCCAGCAGCGGATCGTAGCCGCGCCGCGTCAGCACCACCACTTGCTCGGCATCGACGACGGTGCGATTGAGATAGACGCGCCGGCCTTGCTTCGTGGTGGCGAGATAGGCGAGCCGTTTGCGGTCGCTCGGATCGTGAACCTCCACGCGCACCTCTTCAAAGGCGTCCGGTAACTCATCTACCCAGGTCTGCGCCGAGGACGCGGGACAAAGGAGAGTGACGGCCTCGGGGCGAACCTCAGCGCGAGTGAGGTGCTCCAGGATCGGCGGCAGCAGTCGGGACAGCTGCGGCACCTGTTCATCAACGACAACGGCGACGTGGTCTTCGGGCGTCAAGGCACGCCGCAGGGCGGGAAAGCCCACAGGCGTTTCCAGGGCCGCGGCGACGGCCGCGGCGGGGTCCGTCAGCGCTGCCGCCACCGGCTGACGATGGGCCGCCACCAGGGTGTCCGCGGGAGCCTCAATCTCCAGGCGTTCCAGGCCGTAGGTAATCTCCGTCCGCATGCTAAATCCTCAACAAGTGGTGAGTGGCTAGTGGTTAGTGGCTAGTAAAGAGCGACAATACCCCTCTTCACTAACCACTAACCACTAACCACTTTTTTCAATCAATTGCCTTGTCGAGACTGCTCTTGGCCCTGGGCGGATTGAACTCCACCGTGCTGTCGAAGCGCTCGACCAGCAGGGTCAGGGCGGGGTTCGTCAGCGCCTGCGTGACCGGTTGGCCCGGGCGCGGCGCGTTCAACTTCCAGTTGACCGTGAGGGTGTCATCCTTCACTTTGAGGCTCATCACCTCGATGCTGTAGCCGCCGGTGCGCTGCGTGCCGCCGCTGAGGACGATCAGCATTTGCTTGTCCCAGTCGATCTTGTCCACCTTGAGGGCCTTGGTCGCCTGAGCCATCACCTTGTCGATGTTGCCGCCGAGGCCCGCCGCCAGTTTCGTCAATTCCTGCGGATTGCGGATGACGAGGTGCCCGCTCGGTCGCGTGCCCAACCGCCCGTTGGCGCGGGCAATGAGTTTTAGCTCCTTTTCCGCCCCCTTTTTGTCCTGCGCCGGCGCTTCCTCGATCTCCGCTGCCCGCCGCGCGGGCGACTCGGACGGATCGACGGGCAGTTTCGGCCGCACCTTGGGCTTGATTTTCCCCGGCGCTTGCACAAACTTCGGCGTGCCCTCGGCCCGCTCCACCAGAGCGAGCTGCGCCGGATGCGTGAATGCCTGCGTCGCAAAGCCCTGGGGCGGAGTCAGGCTCCAGTTCACGACCACCTCCTTGTCACCCGCCTCGACCGACTGGACGTCGATGCGCCAACCGCCAGTCGGCTTCACGCCGCCCGTCACGACCACGAGCATCTGCGTCTTCCAGTCGATGGTGTCCACCTTGAGGGCCTTGGCGAGCGCCGCGGTGGCCTGCTTCTCGACCACCTGCGCCGGGGCATCGAGCTGGTTCCAGGGTGGCCGTGTGGTCAACTCGGCGGCGCTGCGAATGAGGAACCGCTGGCCTTCCTTCGGACTGTTCGGATTGGCGCTGACGTACTGCCACGGGCCCTTGGCAATAATTTTGAGCGACTTGCCGGCTTGTGCAACGGCGATGGCGGCCTCTTTCGGTTCGAGTCCCACGTCCACGTCCGGCAAAGGCGGCTCCGGTTTCTCCTCGGCGTCTGGCAAGACTTCCAGGCGCGCCGCCCAGATCTCGCGGTGCTGGCGGCCAACGACCTCCATGTCCACGGCCTTGCCGATCAGCTTGATGCGTTTGCCGACGTAGGGGGCCAACAATTCCATTTTACCACCGACGTAAACCTCGCG
>DASPXY010000602.1:0-2847 GCA_035637055.1 Gemmataceae bacterium
GTGGTCGTTCGGCCGCCGGCCCTCGGCAGAACACCTCCAGGTTGCCCTGGCGCACATCGCCCGGAACGCCCAGAACAAACGCCAGGCGTACGAGAACATCCTGTGGGCGCTGATCAACACCAAGGAGTTCGTCTTCATCCAGTGACCGCGACCTGCCTTCCCGCTTGCGGGTTAGCAACATTGCTAACCCGCAAGCGGGGTTTTCTTCTCCATTCTCTCGGTTTTCGCAGCCCACGTCCTTCCTCCCTGTGTACAATGCCCTCGCGCTTTCGTCGGCGGGCCGCTGTGCCGCGCCGGCTAACCCCAACTCCAGAATCGCGAGTGCTTCGATGAACGAACGCTCCTTGCTGTTGGCCCTCTGCTGGGCCTTGTTGTTCCAGTTCGTCCCGGCAGAAGCGGGCAAGGCCGGTCCGGACGCGCGCCGCGGTCTGGGACATGCCGTCTCGGCGCCGGGGACGTTGATCCTGTGCGAGGGCTCCAGCAAGGTCTGCCGGGTCGCCAAAGCGCAGCAGATTCTCCTGGCGGAAGATCTGGTCCTGGCGCTGCCCGGCTTCCGTGGCGAGGTGGACGCCGTCAAGGGCGCCGTGCGGTTGTCGCTCCTGGGCATGCTGCCGGAAAGGCCCGACGACACCGCCCGCGAAAGTGTGCTGCGCCTTCACGACAACGGCGCGTTTGACCTTACCTTCACCCTGGAACGCGGCCGCGTCCTGCTGACCCGGCAGAGCAAGCGCGACCCCGTCAAGGTGCAGGTTCGCTTTCTGAGGAACGTCCTCACGCTCGAACTGACGGAGCCGGATACCGTCGTCGCCCTGGAGTCGTATAGCCGCTGGCCGCAGGGCGCCCCGTTCCTGAAAGAGCCGAAGGACGAGCACCAACCACTCGTTGACGTCCTCCTCTTTCTCGTCAAGGGCGAGGTGACGGCGCGCCTGAACAAGGAACCCGAGCAGGCGCTCAAGGGGAAGGTGGTCTATCACTGGAACAGCCTCCGCGATCCACTTGGCCCCCTGCCCGTGCGCGAGTTACCCGCCTGGACCACTGGAGAGACCGTTCCGCCCGAGAAACCCCTCCGCGTGGCCCTCGACCGTTTCCGTCAGCGCCTCGCAAAAACAAGCCTGTCGGCCGCTCTCCAGGGAGCGTTGCAAGACAAGGACACGGCGCAGGGTGCGCTTGCGGCCTACGCTGCCGGTGCTGTGGACGACTTGCCGGCGCTCCTCAAGGTGCTCGACGGCGGCAAACAGGCGACTGTCCGGAGGGCCGCCGTCCTCGCCTTGCGGCACTGGAGCGGCCGGAGCGCCACCCATAGCATCCGCCTGTATGAGACCTTGCTGGCCAACAAATACGCACCGGGCCAGGCCGAGATCGTGATGACCCTTCTGCAAGGTTTTGAGGGGGCGGCGCTGGGCCGGCCGGAGACGTACGCGGTGCTGATCGACTACCTCGGACACAACCGCGCTGCCGTGCGGGAACTGGCCGCCGGACAGCTTTACCGGCTGGCACCCGCCGGGAAAACCATCCCCTACGACGCCGGCGGCAGTCCCGAGGAGCATACCCGCGCACAGGCGGCGTGGCGGAAACTCATCCCACGGGGACAACTCCCACCTTCCAACTCGCCGAAGCAGCCCTGAGCCGCAGAGCTCTCATTCTTTTTTCAGCGGATTTTCATAATTTGCTTGACGATACGCGGTGCGGGCGCTTACGATGCCATGAATCTTCCCATCATGTCTCGTTTATGGGGTTTGGCTCATGGTCAATTCCAGATTGCGCTTCCAGCGTCTCCCGCGAGGATTCACCTTGATTGAACTCCTCGTGGTCATTGCCATCATCGCCATTCTGATCGGTCTGCTGGTCCCCGCGGTCCAGCAAGTCCGCCACGCGGCAGCACGCGCCCAGTGCCAGAACAACCTCAAACAACTCGGTCTCGCCTGCCACAATTACCACGACACTTACAAGGAATTGCCCCCCGCGATCCAGATGGTGGCGAACGTGGACCGGGTCAACGCCTATGGCGGCAGTAACAACAACTTCGGCCCGAACTGGGTCGTGTTGCTGCTGCCCTACATCGAGCAGAAACCGCTCTACGACACGCAGGCGGCCAACATCCAAAGTTACCGAGTCAACGGGAATACCGCCTGGATGGCCGTGCGGACCGCGACCATCCCGCTCATGTTGTGCCCCGAGGATGATGGAGCCCAGACCCCGTGGCCTCAGGCGGGCGGCAACTGGGCACGCGGCAATTACGGCTGTAACGCTGGGGGCATTCACGTGCCGAGCACCCTGGGCTGGACGAGCACGGAAAATGGCAGAAGCCCCGTCCCGGCGGCCAGCGACCTTGGGGCGGGACTCACCCCCAACGGGATGACGACCACGACCCCCTCCGGCGGCGTCATGTGCATCAACTTCGGCGTCGCCTTGCAGAGAATCAAGGACGGCACGTCCAACACGGTCCTGATCGGCGAATTGCGCATCGGCTCCACCCTCAGTGCGAGCGACCCACGCGGCACCTGGGCTTTGGGCTTCCCGGGCGCCAGCGTCATCTGCGCCAACTATACCTGGGACTGTACCCTGCCCAACGACACCAACGATAATTCCGACGACGTCCAGGGGGGCGTCAACGACAGCGCCGGCGGGATGGGCGCCTGGCAGACCTGCCCGTTCCAGCAGGCCCAATCACGGAGTCGCCACGTTGGCGGCGTCAGTGTGGTCTTTGGTGACGGCAGTACGCGCTTCATCTACAATGCGATCTCGCAAGAGACGTGGTGGCGCATCTTCTCGCGCAATGACGGCGGCACCCCTGGCTCCTTCTAAGAGGCACTCACAGAAGACGAGCGGCGGGGTTTATCCCCGCCG
>DASPXY010000603.1:0-4290 GCA_035637055.1 Gemmataceae bacterium
TCCTTGACCAGCGCGGCGTGGTCCGCGACGGGGTCGAACCCGAACACCGACAACTTGAACCCGTTCTGGCCCTCGGCGTTGCCGTGGCAGCCGGACGAGTTGCAACCGAAGCGACTGAGCAACGGCACGATGTCATTCTCGAAGTGGAACGAACGCGGCCGGCGACTGCCCTCCACCGTGACCGGAACGCGCAACGTGCGACCGGCGACCTGCACCGTCAACTCGGTGGCCCCATCGCCGCGCGCCTGCACGGCGCCGCTGTCGAACACGGTGACGATTTTCGGATCGCGCGGGGTGATTTTTGCGGCATGCGTCAGATCGACGAGACGCCCGTCGGCGGTCTTGCCGTGCAACAGCAGGGTGTAACGGGCATCGGGGCCGCTCAGACGGATGGCGGGGGGATCCGCGCTGACGTCAACGACGTTCTTCTCTCCACCTGTGGCCTTGGAGATGGTCAGGGCAGACGTCAGCAACACAACGAACGCGGTCAAGGATCGGCTCACGGCGGGGTTCCTCGCGCAGCGGCTCGGAAGTCAAAGGAGGGAGCAGACTCTTCTCAGTGTACCGCGACACGGCCGCCTTGCCAGCCTGTTCTTGGCGCCAGGGTCCGGGACCGCTTGTTCGTAGTTCCGCCTTCAGGCGGCAAGACGTCTGCCCGCCTGAAGGCGGAACTACAAACAACACGTCGCTTGTCCCTGCATTGGCTACTTACTCGTCGCGGTCTGCTCGGACTGCGGCAACGCGAAGAGGTACACCGTGCCGTTGGCGTTCGCCGTCGCCAGCTGCCGGCTATCCGGGGCGAAGGCGACGCGATACACCGCCCCCGGCATCTTCCACGCAACGACCTCGGCCCCAGACCCCGATTCCCAGACCACCACGCGGCCGTCCCCACCGGCGGCGGCCACCCGTCGCCCAGCGGGCGAAATGGCCACGGAGGATACCCCCTCCGGGAAGCCTTTCAGCCGCACTCGCTGCTTGGGGGTGTCGTTCTCCACATTCCGGACGGTCCGCGGAAACGGTGCAATTCCTTGTTGCCCTCGACATCCCACAGGCGCAGCATCCCGTCCGAGGTGGCGAAGAGAATGCGGCTGCCATTCGGCGTTGCTGCCGCGGAGGTAACCTGCACCGGCACCGGTTTCTCCTTCTCCTTTGCCTTCGCCTTCTCTGCCTCTCATTCCTTCAGCAGAACCTTGAGTTCCCGTGGGGGCGCGGCATCCTGCCAGCGCTGGATGAAGACGCTGCCGAGAGCGTTATCGACCGTCGCCGAGCGATCGACCGCGAACAGCAGCAGAACGGTCGGACCGCCGAAGCCCCCGACTCTCTTGCCGCTCTTGACCTCCCAGGCCATCACTCCCTTGGCCGGAGCGGCAGTGAACGCCGTCTCGCCATCGGCGGCGAAGGAGGCCGCCGAAACCGGACCGGGGAGGTCGGCGAACTGGCGCAGTTCCTTCCCCGTCGCCACGTCCCACACGCGGGTCGTCCCGTCGGTCGCGTTCGAGAGGAGAAGACGGCGATCCACAGAGAACGCCAGGCACGGCACGGAGCCGGTATGCCCCGTCAGCACGCCGCGCCCGGTCATCGTCTCGGGATCCCAGAGGCGGATGACCTGGTCGTCGCCCCCGCTCGCTGCCAGCTTGCCGTCGGCGCTCAGCGCCAGGCAGTGGACGGCCCCCCAGTGGTGAGCGCGATCCTCGCCGAGCACAGCGACCAGTTCTTTCGGAGTCTGCCAGACGTAGCGGTTGTCGGGCGAGATTTTCGGGCGGCCGCCGAGCCAGCGCTCGAACGGATCGTCTTTGAGGCCCTTGGTGGCCGGATCCTCTTTGGAGCCCTGCCAGACGAGGTAGACCAGCACGAGGACCAGGAACGTACCAAGCCCCGCAGCGGCGATCACCAGGCGGCGCCGGCTGGGTGCGGGGCGCGGAACGGCCAGTGGCGGCACAGTTACCGGAGCCGTCACCGACTGCGCGCTCGCCCCGGAGACCGTCTCGGTGACCGCCACAATAGCGGGGACAACCAGCCTTGGTGGCCTGGCAACTTCCGGAATCACACCGACCTGACCGACGGGCACCGCGTAGCGGGCGAAGAGTTCGAGGGCGCCGGCGACCTCGCCGGCGGTCTGATAGCGGTCGCGCGGATGCTTGGCCATCATCTTGCGCACGACGAGCGCCAGCCCGGCGGGCAGGTCGGCGCGCACGCTCTCGACCGGCGCGGGGTCGGTCTGCTGATGCCGCAACAGTTTCTGCGCCAGCGTGCCGTCCGGGAACGGCGGCTGCCCGGTGAGCAGGTGATACAGCGTACAACCGAGACTGTAAATGTCGGCGCGCTGGTCGGCCTGGCGCGTATCGAGGGCCTGCTCCGGGGCGATGTAATCCGGCGTGCCCATGACGGCGCCGACCTCCGTCAGCTGGGTCTCCGGGGCGCGTCCGCCAATCAGGTCGAGCCGGGCCAGGCCGAGATCGAGCACCTTGACCTGCGCCCCTTTTGTGGTGACGAGCAGGTTACTCGGCTTGATGTCGCGATGAACCAGGCCGCGCTCGTGGGCGTGTTGCAGCCCGAGCGCCGCCTGCCGAGCGTAGTCGCACGCCTGCGCCACCGGCAGCGGGCCGCGCTCTTTCAGCAGCCGCGCCAGGTCGGTGCCTTCGACGTACTCCATCACCAGAAAGAGCGTGTTGCCCAGTCGTTCGGCGTCGTAGGCGTGGACGATGTTGGGATGGGACAGCTACCCCGCTGACTGGATCTCGCGATGAAACCGGCTGGCGGCTTCGGGGTGGGTGAGGAATTCGGGGCGAATGACCTTGAGGGCCACGATGCGATTCATGAGGCGATGGCGGGCCTTGAAGACCTGACCCATGCCGCCCTTGCCCAGCCGTTCCAGCAGCACGTACGGCCCCAGCGCCAGTTCCGCGCCGCGGCCCTGCAGTAGCTGGTTGACTTGAAACGCCGTCAGCCAGCCGCGGCCAAGCAGTTCGCGCGCCAGCGCTCGCGGCTCCGGCGTCGAGCGCTCCAGCTGCGCGGCCTCGTTGATTCGGGGACCTTCCAGCAGGCCGTGAGCGCGCAGCACATCCGTGAAAGGGGTGGCCGCAGTCGCAACCGCGGGAATGGGGGACGCGGCAGGTGAGCCCGGAAGGCGAGCCGCCAACTCTTGACGGTATTGGGGAAAACGGGTGAGATATTCGGCGGGAGTCAGGCCCGGCTCCAGGCGCTGACGGTGCTTGTATTCCGCGGCGATCAGCTCCAGGGCCAACTGCGGCTCGGCGGCCAGTTCGGGGAAGCGTCCCAGGTAGGACTCGGCGCGGGCGGACTCGCCAGCCTTGAGGCGTCGCTCCAGATCGGCGTGGACCAGCTCCACGAGCACAGCCCGGCGCTGGGCCGGTTCGGTGGGCAGGTGGTCCTCGATGGCCGGCCGCTGCCCTGCCTCCCAGGCGGTCTCGAAGCGCCGAATGACCGACTCCACCTGTTCTGAGGCCGGACTTACCGTCGGCCCCACGGTCTCCTTTTGCACGGGCGTGCTCCTCATCGCTGGGGAATGCCGGGCGCCCGACGCGCCCCTCATGTTCTATTCATCATTACGCAGTGCTGCGATGGCGGCTGTGAGTTCGTGGGAAAAAGGGATGAGCCGCGGTGCGGGGCCGCTCTGCGCTCCTGCAAGAACGAACGACGTCTTGTTCGTAGTCCCGCCTTCAGGCGGAACCTGCGATGCCGCCTGAAGGCGGAACTACAAACAACACCTCGCCCTGTTGTGGCGCGGTCTCCTGACCCCCTGTTGTGGCACGGTCTCCTGACCGTGCCACTTTGACTGACCGGAGGTCTCCCGCTACTCCCGGAGACCTGCGGTCGCAAGCCGTGGCACGGTCAGGAGACCGTGCCACAACAGGTGCCGCCGCTTGTCACCACAAGGTCAGGGGAACTCCCTTGGTGAGCGCCGGCCCGCATACCGACGCTCGCCTCACGTTTCGGCGCCGCAGGGGCGCGGCCCCGTGCAGGCGCCGGGTGGCCTGTCAAGAAACAAAAGACGAAATGAGACAACCAGGCTTGACAGGAGATGGGGAGAGCGTTCAATGGGATGAGGCGCGCATCGCGGTACGGGGCGTCGTGGGCGCGACCCGCGCTCAGCGGACCGGCGCGGGGCGAATTATGCCGACCGGCGCAATCTTATGCTGACCGGCAGGGTCGAATTAGGCTGACCGGGAACTGGATATGCCGACCGGTGCCGTCTTCTGCCGACCGGTGCGGTCTTCTGGTGACCGGCCGAATTAGGCTGACAGGCCGGTCTGCTGAATCACCAGTTCG
>DASPXY010000604.1:0-3315 GCA_035637055.1 Gemmataceae bacterium
CATGGGCTTGCAGCCAACGCTCGACCGGGCGATGGGCACGCTCGTGCGCGACCTGGCCGATCGCGGGATGCTGCGGAACACGGTGATTCTGTGGATGGGCGAATTCGGCCGCACGCCGCGCATCAACCAAAACAACGGCCGCGATCACTGGGCCCGCTGCTGGTCGGTCGTGGTTGGCGGCGGTGCCATCCGCGGCGGTCAGGCGTACGGCTCGACGAACGAAGACGGCACGGCGGTGGCCAACAACCCGGTGGGCATTGGCGACGTGTTCGCGACGGTCTATCGGGCACTGGGTATCGACCCGACGACCCAGATCCGCGACCCGATCGGGCGGCCGTTCGGGATCGCCGGCGAAAACGGCCGGCCCATCGCGGCGCTGGTCGGCTAAATCACTACAGACAAAAGGGAAAACGCTGAGCGAGCAACGGGGTTTATTCCCACCGGCCAGACGGCGGGGATAAACCCCGTTGCTCGCTCCGAAGCCGCAGCCACTTGCCGCCAGAAGCCTCGAACCACACGCTCTCGGAACTCCGACCGACGAGTGCCCTCGCAATTTTGGCGAACGGCCAGCGTGAGTCGGCCGTTCGCCTGCGCTTTGCACTACCACTTGCTTGTCCAAGCACTCGGCCTTTCCCAGGACGGCGCGGGCACCGACCACAACGGTGAGGCGGGTTGGTGCTCCTCCCCGGTCACAAACCCCGGCGCGAGCAAGTCCACGAAGCCTGAGCGGGATCGACATTCCGAGCATCGACCTGTTCGTCTCACCAACAGGGGTGCCGCTCTTCGTGAGACTCGGCACGAACTCACCTGCATGAATCCTGCACGCTCGCTCCTGATCCACGATCCGGTGACGGCTGTCTGGTTGGAGTCCCGGCTTGAGCCGGTCTTCGGCCCGAAGACCGGCTCAAGCCGGGACTCCAACCAGACAGCCTCTACCGGACTGTGAATGAGAAAGCTGCTCCAACGTCACGACGCACGAATAGAATCTCCGTCGGCCAACGAACTCCAGCAGCAGGCCCAGTTGTGCGTGCCGCTTGCGAAAGGAACCTCATGAGGCTCCTCAACCATTTGGTCGCGTTCACTCTTCGGCAAGTCCTCGGAGAGACGGCAGACACCGTCAATCCGTGGCTTGCCAGTCGCTTGCTCGATCCCAGTCAAGCACTGCCGAAGGCCATCGCCCGAGCCAGCGAGCGGACCTGGCAGGCGCTGGCGGTGGCCCTCGCTGGCGACAGCCTGATCGAGCGACTCAGGGAATTCTTCGCCCGTGGTGAGGACAAGGCCCTGCGCGAGCAGTTGCGGCTGTTCCTGGAGACGACCCCAGGCTTGCCCTTGACGGCGCCGGAGGTCCGACAGCGGTGGTAGCTGGGTCAGCAAAGGCTCGCGGTGCCGGGCAGCGGACCGCGTCGGCGCACCCATGCCCCGCCTCAACGACCTCGGCTTTCGGCTCGCCCGTGTTCCGACCGGCAACAAAGTGTGAGCAAATTGGCACACGGCGCCAGGCTCAGGGTTGCCACTCACAGGCTGCCACGTTGGCCTTCGAGGCACTAACAAGATGGCGAGCCGGGAGTGAGCGACCGGAGGACGCCACGGTTCTGCGGTCGCTCACGCTCCCGGCTCGCCAACCAGTTACAGGCCCTGAGGCAGATGGCGGTCTGTTCGTGGCTCACAAGCAGCCTTGCTTCGCGCCACGAACAGACCGTCCTTGTTCCTGCACTAGCGCGTGGCGGCCTCTGGCAGCACTTTCATGGGCGTCACGTCACCGCGCGCCGGATCGAACGCGGCGACGCCCACGAACGCCTCGCCGGGACCGAAGACCGCAACCTCGCCGGCACCGACCGCAGAGCGTGCGCCGGTTCGCGGCAGCCGGACGCGCTGGCCTTGCCGCAGCCGCGCCGCAGCGCCGCTGTCAAGGTCGAGCCGAGCTAGTTCGGCCACAGCTGCCGACACCGGCAGCAGTCGCGCCCTGGCGGCCGCCGCGTCCGCAGCGAGAGACAGGGCGCCTTCCGCCACGAACGGACCAACGCGCGTCCGCCGCAGCGTCACGATCAACCCGCCACAGCCCAACCGCTCACCCAGGTCACGCGCCAGCGAACGGATGTACGTCCCCTTACCGCAGCGCACCTCCAGTTCGAGACGCGGGTACTCATAGGCCAGTATGTCGATCCCGTATATCCGAACTATGCGTGCTTGCAGTTCCACCTCCGCGCCGCGCCGCGCCAGGTCGTAGGCGCGCGCCCCGCTCACCTTCGCGGCCGAGAACGCCGGCGGCACCTGTTCCACCTCCCCGACGAACCCTTGCAAAGCGGCGGTGAGCGTGGCACGGTCGGGCGCCGCCGCAGCCGCCACCGGCGTCAACGTGCCGTCGGCGTCGTCGGTATCGCTGCGCGCTCCGAGCAGGACGCCGGCGCGATAGGTCTTGCTCATGTGCTGGACGTATTCGGTCAAGCGGGTGGCCGAGCCAATGCAGAGAACGAGAACGCCGGTCGCCAGCGGGTCGAGCGTGCCGGTGTGGCCGACCTTCGTCCCGCGCGGAAACCAGCGCAGGGCACGATCGACCGCGTCGCGCGAGGTGATCCCGCCGGGTTTGTCCAGGACGAGCAGGCCGTGCAGGGCAGACGCCTTCATGAAGACCTCAAGACACGCCGAGTAGCCATGAGTATAACGCACAGGGCTGAACCGTCCAGGAAGACGCCGCTGCGGGTGTCGCGGTTCGCGCCGGAGGAAAACGAGCTTCATGGCCGCCCTCGACCTGTGCGTTATCTTCAACCCCAAGGCGGGACGGCAGCGCGCGGCCCGACGCCTGGAGCAACTGCGGCGCGGCTGGGGGACGCATGCGGATTTCTGGCCGACGCGCGGTCCGGGCGACGCCGAACAGCTCGCCGGCCAGGCCGCCGATGCCGGCTTTCGCATCGTCGCGGCCGCCGGCGGCGACGGCACTGTTCACGAGGTCGCCAACGGTCTGCTCCGCGCCGCCCGGCCGGAGGTCCGCTTCGGGGTCGTGCCCATCGGCTCGGCCAACGATTACGCTCACAGTCTCGGCATTGACAGCAACGGTCAGCCGCCGGCAGAGTTGGTCCGCTCGGTCGATGTCGGCATCGTCCGCGAGCCTGGCGGCCGGGAGCGCTACTTTGTGTGCTGTCTCGGTCTGGGCCTGAATGGGGCGGTCACGCTCGAATCGCGGCGGATCCACCGGCTGCAAGGGATCGCCCTGTACGGCCTGGCGACGCTGCGGGCACTCTGGTATCGCTATGCCACGCCGAACATGGAAATCAGCATGGACGGCCAACCACCCACGTCGATCCCGACGCTCATGCT
>DASPXY010000605.1:0-7105 GCA_035637055.1 Gemmataceae bacterium
ATGGCGAATGGTGGGCACCGGGTGCTGTCCCTGCGTGGAAGCGAGATAATCGTTGGCCACTCCGAGACGCACCGCCTGCACCAGGCCCAGGAGGAATACCGCGATGTTCAGCCACAACAAGACGATGGTGATCACGGGCCGGCCGGGGGCCAGCAGGGCGTTGCGGATGGCCTCACCACGGTCGTAGGTCGTCCCTGTCTCGCGGAGGGAACGATCCTCGGGAGGCGCGGTGCGCAAACGCGGCCGCGGGATCTCCCGTCCCTCGCGCAGCCGCGCCAGTAGCCGGGGGTTGTCCAGCACTATCTGCCCCTCCGGCGTCAGCGCATAGCCCTGACCGCGGCCCTGCTCCCAGTCCGTCAGCCGCACCAACCCCGCCAGACGTAGTTGGTCCAGACAGCGGTCCACAGCCTCACGCGGCACGCCGGTCGCCTGGCAGTAAACCGACGGATACCACGGCTCGGTGCGTGCCGCGGCGATCTCGCGCAATGCCATTTCCAGAAGGTCGGTCGAGACGTCGGCCATCGTCATCCTTTCCCGTTCGTGCCCGCTGTGCCGCCTGGTGCTGAGCGCAACAAGGCGCGCCAAGTCGCAAGCGGCCAAGGCCATTATAGCGGCGGCGAGGCCGTTGCCGAAGCGAACCCGCCCGCCTATCATAGTGTTTTCAGTATATCGTCTCCAACCCCGCCCTGGGCGGGTTGTTGTCGGAGGGCTCGTTCATGCCTCTGCGACCGCGAAAGAAGCGGGTGCGCCGCAACCGCTTCCGGCGCTGCCCCAAATGCCAGAAACAGGTGCGCATGCACCAGAAGCGCTGCAAAACCTGTCACCAGGTGCTGCACAAGGTGATTTGACGCGCTGCAGGAGGAACCGAGAAGCCCACGGGTTGCAACCCGTGGGCTTGGCGCTTCCATCCAGCGCGGGTGGCGTCTTGCGTCCCGTCGGCAGGTAAGCCATAATCATCAAGGGGTGCCTCTCGCCAGACCTTCAAGGACACACTCCATGGCGAAACCTGATTCCGGCGCGGAAGACGTTTTTCTCCCTGGCGGCCGACTGCGTCTGGACTTGCTGACCGATCCGGCCGCGAAAGCCCTGCGTGAAGCCATCCGCCTGGCGCGTGAGACGCGCTGGGACAGCGTCCGCAGCCCGCACATCTTCATGGGTCTGCTCGCCGTTCCCGATCCCAGCGTCCGCAACTGGGGCGAACGCCTCGGCACGCAGCCGTCCGCCCTGCTCGGCCAGTTTCAGGAACTCTTCCACCAGGAAGAAGGCGACGCCGAACCCGTGCTTGTCCTCAACCGCGAATTCCTCTCCGATAACGTCATCCGCATTCTCCGCGACGCTCACCAGCGCGCCGTCGAGCACCAGCGCGACACCATGACGCCGATGGACCTGCTCATCAGTCTCTTGACCGCGTCGAATAGCATCGTCGCCGAGTGCTTCGAGCGCATCGGCGTGACCGCGGCCAAGCTCACTGAGTTGGCGGTCATGGCCGAGCAGCACCCCCGCCAGACCTAAGCGCCCGTCAAATCCTTCCTAACCGCTTCCCCTGCCACTCCGCGCTCCGAGATCTCCCTTTCCAGCCCGATATTGCTCTGGGTTGCGCGCCTGGGCCAACATAGAATCGAGGGTCGGACTGCGGAACGGAGGGAGAAGCATGAGATGGTATCTGGTGCGCCTGGTGTCGGGGATGGTGTGCGTGCTGTTGTTGGTCTCGGGGTGCGGTCACTGTCAGCGGCGACCCGGTTGCGCACCGGCGCCGAGCCAGCCGTGCTGCCCACCCGGACAGCCTGGTGTTCCCCCGCCACCCATCCCCCCCGGCACGCCGATGCCAGGCCCAGGCGCTCCCCAAGGCCCCGGAGCGGTGCCGTTCAACCCCGGCGGCGGCCCGGGCACGAGCAGTTTCAGCCCAATGCCCTCGGCGCCCGAACCTACCTGGCAGCCGAGTGAACTCCCCTCCGTTCGCCTGGGCGTGCCGGAGCCATTCGCCGCCGCCAAGCCGCCGGCCAGCGTCCGCCTGTACCCGCCGGTGGTGACCGAGAAAAGCAACTCCGGCCCGCAGAAGCCAGTCGTGCGGCCGGACTCTCCGCCCGGGCTGCCGGTCGGCATTCCGCGGTTCGCCAGTGTCAAGGAACGCGTCGCTGTCGGCCTGCGGCCGATGCTGCCCGACGGCCTGGACTGGCTGCAGGACCACAATTACCGCACGGTGCTGCACCTTCGTCGTCCGGGCGAGGATGGCACTGCGGACCGCAAGCAGGTCGAGAAGCGCGGGATAACCTATCTCAGCCTGGAAGTGTCGCCAGCGACGCTCTCGAAGCAACTCATCGAGGAATTCAACCGCACCGTCGCCAATTCGGCCGGACATCCGCTGTTTGTCTACGATCGCGATGGAGCGCTCGCCGGGGCGCTGTGGTATCTGCATTTCCGCACGGTGGATGGCTCGGGGGACGAGGTGGCGCGCGTCCGCGCTGGTGCTTTCGGACTACGGGAGGACCGCGAAGGCGCCCATCGCGAAATGGCGCAGGCTGTTCGTCAATTCAGCCAGGAGCAACTGAAGTTGCCATAAAGCGGAGTGCAAGGACGAATCAACCGTTGGTTCGTAGTCCCGCCTTTAGGCGGGAAGACGTCTTGCCGCCTAAAGGCGGGACCGCGAACACCACGCCGCTCCTCCAGCATTTGCTTTCACTCCTCGACGCGCAGCGCATAGAATCCCGTCTCACGGCTCTGCAGAATTGACGTGCCGGTGATCGCCCGGCTGTCGCCGGTGAACATCATGGCGTAGAACGTCTGTGAGGCTTGCGGGAATGTTACCTTGAACTCAAAAGCGTGCGGCATACTGCCGATCTTACCAGTGACCTCGTACTTCTTGCCGTCGGTGCCGGAATAATACGAGCCGCGAATTTCGTTGTCCTCGTTGACTTTCAGGTGCAGCGTCGCGGTCCGCCGGCCGTCGTCGTGGAGCTTGTAGACACCGTTCAGGTAGCGCGGCTCGAACGTGGCTCCCACGACCACTTTTGCCGTCTTCTTCGGCGCCGCCTCCGGCATTGGCTTCGTTAGCAAATACACCTCGGCCTTGCCGACGGGTTCGGCGCGGACCTTGCCCGCCTCCGCCACGAAGCGCAGATCGCCGCCGACCGCCGCCGGCGTTACCTGGCCGAGGTCGAGACTGAACTGGAAGCCGTCGAAGAGGCGCACGTTCTGCCCCGCCGCAAGGACCGTCCGCTCCTCGCCCTCGCGATAGGTGACGAAGCGTTCGATCAGGAGGATCGGCACGCTGGCGTTGTCCTTGATCTTCTGGCGTGCCGCCTGCACCACCAACTTGCTGAAGCGGCCCTCGTTGGTCTTGACCACCAGGAACGTCCCCGACACCCCGGGCAACACGCCGCTGTGATCGGCCAGCAGCACGGGCGTCAACTCCTGGACGCGCTTGACGCCTGCGGCGCCGGGAGCCTTGACCAGCACCTCGTTGGTGTAGTTGTCGAAGGCATCGGCACGGACACAGGGGGTCAGGCCCAGCGTCAGGGCGACACAGAGCAAGAAGCGGGACATGATCGATCTCCTATGAATTCTCCCCTCGCCCCTTGCGGGAGAGGGGAGCAAGAACACATCCGCGTTCCATTCTATCGCTTCGAGACTTCGCAGTAACTCAGCGAGAGTACGGCGAAGGCGGTCGCGATGTTGGGGTCGGCCTCGGCGAAGGTCTGGTCGCCCGCGTTGCGCCAGCTGCCGTCGGCCTGCTGCCGCGACTTCAGCGCCTGGAACAATTCCCGCCGCCAATCGTGCTTCTTGCCCGCCGCGTCCGCGAAACGATCCTCGCCCAGCGCCGCCATCGCCTTGCCGAACGTGTGATAGTAATAGTACAGCCCCGCCTGCTTCATGCCTGGGTTCTCTTCGAGGGTGTAGTGCTTGCGGATCCACGCGACCGCCGCCTCGACGCGCTTATCGGTCTTGTCCACGCCGGCATATAAGAAACTTTTGAGACCTCCATAGGTCATTCCACCAACCGAGCGCAGGCCGCCCTCGGGCGTCAGGTGCCGCTCGTCGTCGGGGTCGAGCGGATTGTAGACCATGCCGCCGAGGTCATCCTTGCTGGCCTTCTTGGCGAACTCCTGATCGTTGAACTCGCCGGCCAGGTTCTGGCAGCGACTGATGAACTTGAGCGCCCGCTGGATCGCCGGGTCGTCCTTGGGGACACCCGCGGCAAGCAGCGCCTCGACGCTGAAATTGCTGTTGGACAGGTCCGGCCGGCTCTTGCCGTCGTAGCCGAAGCCGCCGAACTTGCCGTCCTTGGGATCGCCGCCCTGCTGCAGCCCCTTGATGAACTTGGCGGCGTTCTTCAGGAGAGCATCGTAGCGGCCGTCGGTGTTCGCCTCCTTGAAGGCCATGATCGCGACGCTGGTGGTGTAGTTCGCGAGCGACTGGTCGTAGATACCGCCGTCGCTTTTCGCGGACTTGGCCAGCGTGCCGAGGGCCTTCGCGACGACGGGTTGCTTGGGGCCGACGCCGTTGCGGAGCAGGGCGGCGGCGACCAGGGCGGTCACGCCAGGGCCGGCACGTTTTGACGAAAAGCCGCCGTCGGCCTCCTGGTGCGCCTGGAAGTAGCCGACCGCCTTGTCGAGGACGGCCTGCACTTCCTTGGGGTCAGGACCGAGAGCTTTTTCACCGGCACGGGCTGTGCTGGCGACCTGCGGCTCAAGCGCGAGAGCCGCCAGCAAGGCCAGGACCAGAACCGGGCCGGCGCGCAGAAGAGTAGACATGGCTGATTCTCCTCGGGTCAGGGACCAACACGAACGGGCACAGGGAAGAACCACGGCAACCGCCGTGCCGAGATGGTCCCCTGACAAACCTATGGGGAAAGTGGGAGTGGCACAAGCGCCGCTGGCAGCCCGTGGAAAAACCCCTCCCCCGGCCCCTCCCCTGAGAGGAGAGGGGAGAGTTTTCTGGCTTGCCCCCCTCTCCGCTGCGGGGAGGGGCCGGGGGAGGGGTTTTTCCACGGGCCGCTGGCGCCGCTGCTCACGAGTTGGCCAGGGCTGGGCAAAGTTTGCTCGCCCCGGAGGGACGAGTCCGCGCCGGTTGGCGAAATGACGGCAGGCTGTCAATCGGGATGCTCTGGGCAGAAAATAACGGGAATGCCAAGGAATCTGCTGACACCGCTGGAATTGCCCTCGTAGCTCTTTGGAATCTGTGGGCGGGTGTAAGGTGGCGGCTGAATCGCTTGCGGCGTAAGCGCGGAGGACATCCCTGCTGCGACCAACAGGCCAGCATTGCCCAGAGGAAGCGATAGCCACACATCAGGCATTTCCCTGATGGTCGCATTCGGGTCTACCACCCCGCTGCCCACCGCAGCAGCCGCAGAAGCCCGCCGGCCGTCCCTCCCAGGCAGAGCAGCGCCGCCACCCACACGCCCGCTGGCACGCGAGCCGGGCAGCGGTCGCGGAGGAAAGTCCAGGGGAGGGAGGCACGCAGCCTGCTTCGCCAGCCGGCGGCAGAGCCGCCGTCGCGCTGTTCGCTCGCGGAGGAACTGGCCTCTGGGCCCACCAGGGCCAGCACACTGTCCTCTGTCAATTCGCTGATCAGGGCACAGCGGTGTAACCACTGACCACCGGTCCGGGACTCCACCCGCAACACCTTCACCAACAGGGTTTCCTCCCCCTGCGTCAGGGCGGCCGGCAACTGGACGCCCAGGCCCGCCCCGGCCTCGAAGCGACGGCTGACCACCAGGCCCAGGTCGCGCGTCGAGAGGTAGCGGATGGTGGCCGGGCAGTTCCGATCCCGGGCAAGCCAGGCGGCAACGGGACGGCAGGATGCCGGGAGTTCACAACGGTAGTAGCCTGCGGCGGAGGAGGCGGGAAGCCAGGTCAGGTCGGAGGGAGCGGGGCAGGATAGAGGGAGGGATGACATTGGGCATTCCTCGGTGGGTGGGTAGGAGTTCAGGCAAGCGTAGACTCTTTTCGAGGCTTTGTCAAACGGAGGACGACGGGTCCGCCGCCAATCCATCCTAAAGCTGTCGCCTTCGTCGCTAATTCATAAAATGATAAAACAGCTCCCATATATGGCTATTTCCCGAACCAACGCCTAACCGCAAGTCCCTGGGCTACCCTCAGCGGGGTTGCCACAACCCTTTCTCGGTCGTGCGGACGAACAGGTCGTTTCGCCGTCGCGAGTTCTTGCAGTTCGGGCAGCCGCATACCTTGCTTCCCGGGCTCGGCGTGGGATAATGACCTGCCTCCGCCCTTCGGGGCGGCCGATTCCCCCGAACCCGACCCAGGCCCTTGTCCATGGCTGGCCCGAACGAACCCCCGCGCCAAACCCTCCGCTCCGCCTCCTTCCGGCTCGAGCGCATCGTCGATCAGTTTGAGAGTGCCTGCTGGCGCGGGGAGACGCCGGTGATCGAGGATTACCTCCCGGCCCCAAACTCTTTGCGGACGGCCGTTCTCGTCGAGTTAGCCAACGTCCACCTGGAATACCGCCTCAAGCGTGGCGAGGCGGCCTGCGTCGAGGACTACCTGCGGCGCTATCCGGAACTGGCGGAGGACACCGACGCGGTTGTGGAACTGATCGCGACCGAGTACCGCTTCCTCCTTCGCCGACAACCGGATCTCACCCTTGCGGACTTTCAGCAGCGCTTTCCCGCTTACGCCGATCTCCTGGCTCAACGGCTCAACGGGCGAGCCGAGGCGGACACCCCGGACCTGCCGCCACCCGGTCAGGTCGCCCCGCCTGCGATCCCGGGTTATGAAATCCTCGGCGAACTGGGCCGCGGCGGCATGGGCATCGTCTACCGGGCACGGCAGGTGAGCCTGAATCGTGTCGTCGCCCTCAAGATGATCCGCACCGGCGAGTATGCCGACGAGGCCGAGCGCGCTCGCTTCCGCACGGAGGCCGAGGTGGTGGCGCGACTGCAGCACCCTAACATTGTCCAGATCCATGAGGTCGGCGAGGCCCAGGGAAGTCCCTTCTTCTCGCTGGAATACGTCGAAGGGGGCAGCCTGCGCGACCTGCTCGCGCGGGGGCCACAGCCCGCGGCACAGGCGGCCGCCCTGCTTGAGGCGGTCGCCCGCGCGGTCGAGGCGGGGCACCGCCGGGGGGTGATCCACCGCGACCTGAAGCC
>DASPXY010000606.1:0-6657 GCA_035637055.1 Gemmataceae bacterium
CGCCCGCGCTCCGAGGTTTTGTCCCGTGGCTTTTACGCTTCGAGCGTGAGTCCCCCAGGCTCCTCCATTTCTTTTCCGACATCCTCCCATTTCAAGAGCTACGTTTGCATGACACGAGTAAACGGAGAGTCCCCCGCGCGGGTCGCTCCGAGGGGCGCTCACGCCCACTCCTCACGGAGGTCCGCGAAATGGTCATGCTGCGCCGGCACCCGAACCTGGCGATACTCTTTGTGCTGCTCAACTGCGCCGATCTGGCCTTGACATGCCATCTGCTCCGCGTGGGATGTGGCGCGATCTACGAGGCAAACTGGCTCGCCGGAGCGGTGCTCGCCAGGTACGGGCTGGTCGGTCTGGCGATTTTCAAGGCGCTGATCGTCCTGTTCGCGGCAACCCTCGTGGGCATCATCGCCGCGCGCCGGCCCCGGGCGGCGCGCGGGCTTGCTGTCTTCGGCTGCCTGGCGGTGGGCATTGTGGTGCTCTACAGCCTGGCGATCTGGGGACACCTGGCGGCAGAGATACGCTCATCCCGGCAGCAAACCCTGGCGGCGATCGAGCGAGCCGAGAGAGCCGTCCGCACCGTTACGCCGTCGGGCGCTGGCGGAACCGGCGGTATACTGGCGGCACTGCCAGCAACGCGATGAGGGCGTAGCCCATCACATCTGTCGGCCAGGGCGAGGCAACATACTGGATGATCGGCGGCCGCTTGACGGTGTTCTGGCTCGGGTCGCGGGCGAACGTGACATCGGCTGGCGCCACCCGGTAAGGCCAGTTGTCCTCGAACTCCGTGAGCCACCATTCCGCCGGCCCGGTGGTCTGCGGCAACTTCAACAACTCCAACGCCTGTTTGCGGCTCTCCGGGCTGAGCTTGTTGGCCCACGCGACCTTTCCGGTCCAGGGCGTCTCTTTCGTCAGTTCCCCGTTGTACCGGGCATCGGCGATAAAATAGATCCGCAAGAGGCGATTCCGTGCCCCCAGCGCCTCGGCCGCGGCCCGGGAGTCGGGCTCGCGATAAGGGAACAGCGGCTGCTCGGTCTGGAAGGTCAACCGCAGCGCCGCCGTCGTCAGGCTCTTCTTCGCCTTGCCGTCCTGGTCCTTGGCCACCTGCAGGGCGGTAATCTTCCAGCCCTGCTCGACGTAGGGTTTCGCCCAGGCTTCCACCTCCGGCGAGAAAGCGTAACCGTTCTTCTTGAGCCAGGCGACCAGGGCGGCGGCGGACCGAGTTTCCAGGACGACGGCCTTGAAGCCAGCCACCTCTTTCTCAGCAAGCACCTTCACGGGCGGCGGTGCGTGCTGCAGGTCGCCCTTGGCCGCGAACTTGGTGGCGCAGCCGCAACTGATGCCGTCGCTCGGACGGGTGGTTTTCACGATCTCCGGTTCGGTCAGCTTTTGCAGATACGGAAAAGCGTCATTGCCGGACTCCTCCAGGGCCGGCTCGTTGGGGGTTGGTACGAGGAAGCCGAAATCGTCGGCCTCACTCTGGAACGATGCCTTGCGAATGAAGTGCTGCGTCTTGGTGGCGGCGTCCCAGATGAGGATCACGGTTTGATCGGCGTTCACCACCGGCTTGCCGGGCGGGGGCGCCGGGCAGCAGCCGGGCGCCGGGGCTGCCGGCAGAATGGGGAGCAGGCAGATTCCTGCCAGCGCCAGGGTGAACCAGGTGCGCGCATTCATGGTCTTGTCTCCATTCAAGGAAGTCGGGAAGTGTCAGGCGAACCTCCTGCCGTCCTTGCCTGAATCGCCTCCGTCTGGGACAATCATTTCATTCTATCCTGGAACCCTCAACCGGAGCATCACCATGCCTCTGCTGCTCAAAATGTCTTCGCTCGCCCTGAAGCACGTCCTGCAGGGCGCCTGCACGGTCGTCGGTTTGCGGCCTGGCCCCCAGAGTGGCGAGGGCGTCGTCGCCTTCCTGACGCAACGGTTCACCGACCACAGCCAACGTCTACCACTGGCCTTGCAGAAGGCCAACGACAGCGCCTGGAAGGCCATCGAGGTCGCCCTGGCTGGCGAATCGCTCTGGAGCTGGCTGGCCAAGTCCGACCAGAAGGCATTCCGCGAACAGGTCCGCGCTTTCCTCGACGCGACGCCGCTGGCGAACCTGCCCGGCCACGGACCGGACTTCCGCACCACCTGTCTGAAAGAACTGCGCGCCGCCCGCAAGGCAGGCCGGCTCCTGGAGGGGAGCCTGGATCCCGCCGCGCTGGCACGCGAGGCCGGCCACTTCGCACGCTTTGGCGATCCCGAAAGTCTGCTTGCCGCCGAGTGGCAGGCGGTCGATGGGATGGCCCTGGAACTGCGCGAATACGGCTATCCGACGCTTGCCCAACTTGTCGCCCTGCGCGGCGACCCGCCGGGCAGCGTGCCGGTGCTGATCGCCGGCGTCCGGTTTTTCTTCCGCCGCGAGGTCGAGACCGATCGCGAGCTTTACCAGGGGCTGACCTGGGCGAAGCTCGAAGCGATCCAGGAGGCGACCGACAAGGGCTTTGCCTCCCTGGCCGACGCCCTCACCACGCAGGGCCAGCGTCTGGAGGAACTGCTCGGCACGGTGCAGGAGTACGTCATCGAAACGCACGGCGCCGTCCTCGACGTGCAGGCCGAACAGCACCGTCAGGGGCAACAACTCCAGGAGATGTATCAGGCCGTGTGGGAGATGAAGAAGCGGCACGACCTGCAGGCGAGCGAAGTGCGTCCGCGCGACAGCCTCGCCATCGGCAGCGACTCCGAGCGGCGCCTCGTGCGGGGGGTGCTGGAGCGGTTCCGCGCCCTGCCCGCCGACCAGCAGCGGCAGTTGCCGGCGCTGCTCAACAGCCTGGGCCAACTTGAGGTAGCGACGGGCGAGTTCGAGGCAGCTCAGAAGGTCTTTCAGGAGGTGGCCGGCCTGGTCAGCGACCGTGCCGCTCAGGCCGAGGCGTTTCACAACGCCTACGGGGCGGCCCTGGAGAAGGGCGACCACGAGGCGGCCCTCGCGGCGCTGAAGCAGGCCGCCGCCCTGGAGCCGGCGCGGTTTTCGCCCTTTCCGCTGCACAAATACGAGCCGGAGCGCATCCTCGGCGCCGGCGGTTTCGGCGTCGCGTTCCTGTGCCGCAATCGCCATGTCGGCAACCGTCTCGTCATCAAGACGCTGCGCGCCGACACCCTGGAACTTCAGGTGAGCGACGTCTTTCGTGAGGCGCGCGTGCTGGAAGATCTGGAGCATCCAGCGATCATTCGCCTGCGCGACTGCGACTTCGCCGACGCGGCGGGCAAGCGGCCTTACCTGGTGATGGACTATTTCGAGGGCCTTACTCTGCAAAACTACGTCGAGAAGCACGGAGCGATTCCCCCCGAGCAGCTAGTAGCGCTGGCGCGGCCGGTAGCCGAGGCGCTGCGCGAGGCGCACACGCGCGCCATTCTGCATCGCGACGTGAAGCCGGCGAACCTGCTCGTGCGGCAGGAGGGCAGCGGCTGGCGCGTCAAGCTGATCGATTTCGGTCTGGCGCTGAAGCAACAGGTGCTGACGACCACCATGGCCAGCGCCGACGTACGGGCGCGGACCGTGACGGGTTACAGTGTCGCGGGCACGCTGGACTATGCGGCGCCCGAGCAGATGGGCAAGTTGCCAGGCGTCGCGGTCAGCCCGGCGACGGACATCTACGGGTTCGGCAAGACCTGCTGCTATGCCCTGTTCAAGACGACGCAGCCGCTGCGCAAGCACTGGAAGAGCGTCCCCGAGGAACTCGCCGACCTGCTGGAGCAGTGCCTGCACGAGACGCCGGCCGAGCGCATCCAAACCTTCGACGCCTTGCTGGAAGGGCTCGCCGCCTTCGGCAAGCCGGCGGCGCCTCCGAAGGTGGAGCGGCCCCCGGTCACGCCCGCCCCGGTGAAGCCCGTCGCGGAACATCCGCGCGAACGCTGGTGGGCGTCTGCGTCGTCCGCGGGCGAGCTGGCATGCTTCGAGGGCCACAGCGACGGCGTCCTCGCGGTGGCGTTCGCTCCGGGCGGCAAGGAGATCATCTCCGGCGGCGGCGACGGCACGGTGCGCCTGTGGGAGACCGAGACCGGGCGGGAGCGCTGCTGCATGCTCGGCCATCGCGACAAGGTGTGGGCGGTGGTCGCGATGCCGGACGGACGGCGGGCGCTGAGCGCCGGCAAGGACAAGGCGGTGCGGCTGTGGGATCTGGCGAGCGGTCGCGAGAGCCGCTGTCTGGAGGGACGCACGAATCGGACGGTCGCGCTCGCCCCGGACGGCACCCTGGCGATTTCCGGGAGCCTGTCCGACGGTATGGTGCGGTTGTGGCAGACGGACTCGGCCGGCCGTGAGGTGCGCCGCTTCAAGGGCCACATGAGCTGGGTTCTCGCCGCGGCGTTTTCGCCGGACGGTACGCAGGCGCTGACGGGCAGCGCCGACGGCACGGTGCGGTTGTGGGAGGTTGAGAGCGGCCGCGAGCTGCGCCGCATGCAGGGCCACAAGGATCAGGTGCTGAGCGTCGCGTTCGCCCCGACCGGGCGGCTGGCCCTGTCCGGCAGCGCCGATCGCTCGGTGCGCTTCTGGGATCTCAGAAGTGGCAAGCAAGTGCGTGCCGTCGAGGGCGTTTCGGACCAGGTCTGGAGCGTCGCGTTCTCGCCGGATGGACGCTACGCTCTGTGGGAGGCGGCGGAGGCTTCGCCGACCGGGCCGGCCGAGCGCTGGGAACTGCTGCTCTGGGACGTGGAGCACGGCCGCGAGGTGCAGCGCTTCGCGGGCCATTCGGCGAAGATCATGAGCGTGGCCTTCAGCCCGGATGGCCGGTGTGCGCTGTCGGGGAGCATGGACAGCACCATGCGCCTGTGGAAGTTGCCCGGTTAGTGGGTCGTCAAGCTTCCTTTGACGGCTCTGGAGGGCGAGGCTCCTGCCGAGCCGCTATCATCCTGGCTCGGCAGGAGCCTCGCCCTCCAGGCGGCGCGGCAGGAGCCGCGCCCTCCAGAAAATGGACACTCTCCACCAAATCCTGAAGGAGAGAGCAACTATTCACCGCGCGGCGTGCGCCATTGCACCCGAAGGTTCCGGTCATCATCCGCGGACAGAAAGGGGTCGGAGAAGGGAAGGCACAAAAGGTCGATAAAATCGGTAAAGGGATCATGCGTGTCAAGCGACAAGTTCTTGAACACAAGTACACGAAGCAGGCCGAGGGCGCCGGGCAAGGGCTGGTTGTCTCTCACGTCACCGCCCATTTTTCGTTTTGTTTGTGAGGGGGCCTGGTGTATGATAAATCTGCTACAATCATAACCAAATGCGCTATCGGCGGCGTTTGCCGACAGCCCGTCCCAACGGCTTCGACCCCCGCGGAGCTCGACATGCCCTCACCCAAACCGCGCGAGCTCCTGACATCGCAGGTACTTGCACCCTTGCTAAACGACCACGACAACGCCTGGGATGAGTCCTGGTTGGCCACTCGGGTTCGCCAACTACCGATTCTGGATGGGGCAGATCGCCGCGCTGCCCTGGAGGAACTGGTCAAGGTGGACCTGCGCCAGCGCTGGAAAAAGAGCAAGACCCGCAAAACGCTCGACTTCTACCTCGGCGAATACCCCGAACTCGGCACGATGGAAACTGCCTCCCTCGGCCTCATTCTGGCCGAACTCCAGGCCCGCATCGACGCCGCCGACAAGGTCTCCTGGCCGGAACTCTATCCCCGGTTCCCCAAGCAACTCGCGAACCTGCAAAACGTCGTCCGCGACTTCGACCAGAACTGGGACAACGATCGCCTGAAGGAACGCATGAAGCAATTGCCGCGCACCGGCCTGTTTCGCCAGTTGCTGCTCGACGAGTTGGTCAAACTCGATCTGCGCGCCCGCTGGGAACAGCCGCAGAGCGAGAAGATGACGCTTGACGCCTACCTGGCCACCTACCCCGAACTGGGGACCGCGGAGACCGTCTCGCTCGACCTCGTCCTGACCGAAATCGAAGTCCGCCGCCGGGCCGGCAATCCCGTCTCCTCTGCCGACCTCAAAAGGTTCCCGAAGCAGATGGCGCAGCTCGGGCGCGGTGTCGAGAAGGTGTGCGAAAAGCCCTCGACCCCGGATGGCACGCCCGTGCCGGAGTCGGCGACCCCTCCGCCGCAGGCTTCCATTACCCCCCCGGCGCCTCCCTCGCTCCCATCGGCGTCGGTTACCCCGCCGAAGGGAGAGGCGGAGACCTGCGCTCACAACACGATCCGCCCGGCGGATTCCGCGGCGGACATCGAACTGCAGAGCGAGGTAGCGCGCACCAAGTCGGACATGGACCGCTACCAGATCCTGCGGGAACTGGGCCGCGGGGCGATGGGTGTCGTCTACCTCGCGCGGGACGCCCAGCTGGGCCGGCAGGTCGCGTTAAAGATCCCTTCCTTCACGGAGAAGGACAGCCCCGAGATGCGCCGCTTCCTGATCGAGGCGCAGTCGGCGGCGACCCTCGACCATCCCAATATTTGCCAGGTCTACGATGTCGGCATCAACGGCGGCATCCCGTTCATGACGATGGCCTTCATCGATGGCGTGCCGCTCAACAAGCTGATCAATCCCAACCAGCCGATGGCCCAGCGCCGCGTCGTCGAGATCGTCGCCAAGCTGGCGCGAGCCCTCGCCGAGGCACACCGACGCGGCATCATCCACCGCGACCTCAAGCCGTCCAACATCATGATGAACCGGCGCGGCGAGCCG
>DASPXY010000607.1:0-2462 GCA_035637055.1 Gemmataceae bacterium
CGGCCACGCGGCAACGATAGATAGGCCAGCTCCTCCGGCACCCAGAAGGGCAACCCGGAAAATGCCTGGCGGAAGCACACCCAGCGGCAGACCGTCGTGGGCGTGAACGGCTCGTAGGGGAAGCCAGATAGGGCGTATTGCTCGGGATGGAACAGTACCCAGCGGTCGGGCGCGATGGCGGGCTCGTCGAGGGGCCAATCCTGATAGCTGGCTGCCACGGCCCCGTCACAGGGCAACGGCCAGGACTGCCAGCGCTCGATCGCCTCGCCGACGCCGGCGGCTTCGGCCGCGGCCTCGTCCCACCCGGCGCCGCCGCTTGGCACACTTTCGGCTTCCGGATTCGGCAGCGGCGCGACACCCGACCAGATCGCCACGTCGGGGTCGTGGGCCTGCCGTGACGTTGGCCCCGACTCCAGGAACAGGCCAGTATACGGACTGCTGTACCAGGAGCGTTTCAGTTCCTGCCGCCACATTCCGGACACTCCGGATCGACAAAGACACGATGCGTCGTCACTTCCATGCTCGCCACCTCCAGCACATGGAGCCGATACAGGGCCGCGGGCGGCACGGCTTCCGCCCCGAGGGCCGCCTTCCACAGCAGCAATTGTTGGATAATGGCGATGGCCTGTAGCGGAAATGGGACCGGCACGATCGGTCGGCCTGATCGGGCGTGCTCGGTGAGGGCGTCGTACAGTTCCGGCACGGGCGACAGGCGGCGGAAGTGGTACAGCAGACAGCTCAAACACGGGCCGGCATCGGGCAGGAACAGCGGGCTGACGTAGGCTCGGCTCATCGGCCCGGTGCTGGCCCAGAGCCACGGCGTCGCGGTGTCGAGACAGCGACGATTGAAGCGAAGGGCCTCGTCATGGTCCAGCCGATCTTGGCAGAGCGCCGGGAGAAAGAACCCCTCCCCCCCAACCCCCTCCCCCAAAGGGAGAGGGGGAGAGGAAGAGACGGCGCTTGGCTTGCTCCCCCTCTCCGTTGCGGGGAGGGGGTTGGGGGGAGGGGTTTCGCCGCCCGGCTGCCATCCCGCGGCCCAGGCAGCACTCCCCTCGGGCCTCAGTCGCCAGCGAGCGGGCACGTGAGCGGCAAGGGCGGTGCCATCGATCAGCACGCGCTCGCCGTAGAGCCGGTCCACCAGTTGTCGGGCCGGTTCGCGGCGTTCCTGCGCCAGTTGGCCCAGCGCCTCCTCAAGCGGCACACGGCCGTCGAGAGCGGTCAGCCAGTCCGGCAGCCAGTCGGATAGCCCTGGCCCGGTCAGGGTGTAGCGAAAATCCTCGCCGGCGACCAGGCGCACCGTGTCGCGGTCGGTCAGGATGGTGAACGGCAACGCGAGGCGCGGACGGCGATGGGGCCTGCTCATGTTCCCGCCTGCCGCCGCTTGACCTCGTCGCGCACGCCGTTCAGGACACTACTCAGGCGACTGAGGAGCAGGTTGCGCACGAGGAATTTGGGATAGTCTTTCGGCTCCGCTTGCAGCGCATAGACGACCAGCGTCTTGCCAGGCTCCAGGGCGGTCAGCGCCCAGCTGCCGCGGTTGACCGTCATGGTCTCGCCTGGCTCGTCCCAGCTCGCGACGTACTCCTTGTCCGAGACCTTCTTGTGGTCCACATGTGCGGCAAAGTGCCAGTCGCCCCACAGGCGCGAGTGGGCGGTGCCGGTCAAATGCACCCGGTCGCCTTCTTCGGGTTTGGCTTGCATGGCGCTGACGTAGGGCAAGAAGCGCGGATGGTTCGGGTAATCGCGGATCACGTCCCAGACCTTGGCGGCCGGGGCGTCAATGACGATGGCACAACGAACCTGAACGTCGCCCTGCGGGGTACGAAACAGCTGCGTGATCGCCCCGTCGGCAGCGGTCTGCGGATTGTGAGCCACGCTATCCGCCCAGGTGCCGCGGACGTACAGCCAGACAAAGGCGAGCAGCAGCACGCCCAGCAAGATGACCGGGATGAGGATGCGTTTCTTCACGCGCCGTCGCTGGGGAGTGGGCGTCGCCGTGCTCATACTGCGTCCTCTCGAAAAACCGCTCCGCGGGAACACTCAGTGATGACTGAAGCCAATGTACAGCAGCCACATGATCGCGAAGCCGGCACCCGCGCCGGCGAGCACCCCCAGGAAGATTTTTCCTAGTTGCCAGAGCTGATAACTCCTATCCAGACGGGCGGACAGGAGCAGCACAAACATGACCACGACGCCCGAGAGCAGCTGCAGTCCGGGCAAGACGAGCAAGATGATGACCCCGCCGATGAGCAATCCGGGTGGGCCGTATGCCAGGGAGAACACGATCCCCACGCCGACGAGGCCGAGCAGTATCCACCAGAAGAGGCTCACAGAAGAGGGGCCTGACATGGGCCGAACGATTTCCAGTGGCCCAGCAGGAGAGCGGAGCGAGAGCGGCGGGGGCGGCGGTGCGGAAGCATCGCGCGCGGTGACGGCTTGCGGGTCGGCCGCTGCGGTGTTCC